>DFCM01000055.1 GCA_002366995.1 bacterium UBP3_UBA3054
CAACGACCTTAACAAGGACGCCATCGTGAAGGCTCCCGAAGGCACGAAGATCCGCACCATGCCGGAAGCCGG
This sequence comes from bacterium UBP3_UBA3054, assembly GCA_002366995.1. Classification (GTDB taxonomy): domain Bacteria; phylum Auribacterota; class UBA3054; order UBA3054; family UBA3054; genus UBA3054. The sequence goes on from DFCM01000055.1 coordinate 73, forward strand.
CCGCGTCTCCACCGCCATCAGCCAGGAACAGTACCAGAGAACGGTGGAAGACAAGAACGTGAAGGACTATTCCAGCGAGACGACGCTGATCAACAACTACAAGAAAGCCTACTCCCTGGTGCAGAAAGCCGAGTCTTACCAGAATCAGAACGATTCTGTCAACGCCCGCTTCTATTACGGCCAGGCGCTGGACGCCTTCACCGCCCTGAAAGCGCAGGCTCCTCCCAACTGGCGCCACATGGACGTCCTCGACACCCGCATCCAGAAGTGCCGTGAGGAACTTCACCGCATCGACTAAAGGTGACAAACATGAAATTATTCCCCCTTATAGCCGGAGCGCTCCTTCTCACCCTTACGACCGGGTGCGAGAGGGATCATTCCGCCGACGCGCCGATCACCGTGCTGGGTTACACGCTCGGCTCTCCGCAGCGCGAGGACAACATCAAGAAGCTGCACATTCCGCGCATCTCTTATGTCCCCGACAAAGTCAATGAGCCGCACCTTCTGATGGAAGTCACGAACCAGATCATCAGCGAGTTCACGAAAGAGCAGACCTACGAAGTGGTGCCGACCGCCGAAGAGGCTGACGGCGAACTGAGAGTCCAGCTCGTCGATCTGAACTTCAGGCCGACGCAGTTCGTGGACAAGACGCAGAACGCCAACGCCGCCGGCGTGGCCACGGCCTTCAGGGCGATCGTCTATGCCAACATCACGATGTACGAGTACCAGGACGGCGAACCCGTCGCCATCTGGAGCAGAAGCAGAGTGAGGGGCAAATACGACCTCCTGACCACCGACGACATCTCGGTCACGCGCCACCAGGCCATCCTTCTGGCCTGCGAGGACCTCGCCCAGCATATCTGCGAGCAGGCGGTCGAGCGCTGGTAATTTGAAAACAAACAACAAATAAAATAAACAAAATAAAATAAGGAGACAAACATGTCTAAAGAATGCGATATCTGCGGCAAGAAGCCCTCTGTCGGCAAGAAGATCATCCGTCACGGTATTCCGAAAAAGAAAGGCGGCATCGGTATGCACACCACCGGCATCTCCGTCCGTCGTTTCATGCCGAACCTTCAGAAGGTCCGCGTCAGAACTGAAGACGGCACCGTTCTTACCGCCACCGTCTGCGCCCGCTGCATCCGCTCCGGCAAAGTAACGAAGGCCTAAGAACCAACTTATGTCCCTCAACGTTGGGATAATTCCGGCGCGCTACGCGTCGACGCGCTTTCCCGGCAAACCCCTGAAATTATTGAGGGGCTTGCCGGTAATAGCCCACGTCTGCGCCGCGGCGTCTAAAGTCAGGAATCTTTCCCGCGTTTATGTCGCCACCGACGACGAAAGGATCGCCGAGGCGGTCGCGCACTCAGGTCACACTGCCATCATGACCAGAAGCGATCACTGCTGCGGGACGGACAGGATCGTCGAGGCTCTGGGAAAACTTGACGTTACTCCCGACATCGTCGTCAACATCCAGGGCGACGAGCCTTTGATCGACCCCGCTGCCGTTGAAAAGGCCATTGACGCCCTGGAAGGATCCGATGCCGACTGGTCCACGCTCGTCTATCCCGTGAGCAGAGAAGAGGCCCAGAATCCCAACAAGGTGAAGGTCGTTCTCGACCAGAAGGGGAGAGCGCTGTATTTTTCCAGAGCGCCCATACCTTACCCCAGGGACGACTTCAAGGCCTCGTATTTCGCCCACATAGGGCTTTACTGTTATAAGAGGGAAGCTCTCTTGAGTTTCGCTAAAATGCCCGCCTCTCCTTTGGAGCAGAGCGAAAAGCTCGAGCAGCTGAGAGCGCTCGAGAACGGCATGAAGATAGTCTGCGTTAAAGTGGACGGCGCGGCTCCCGGCATAGACACTCCGGAAGACCTGGCCGCCACGGAAGAGATATTAAAGAATAGGGAAAGATCCTGATGACGGAAAACAAATACGATATCAGCGTCAGCGCCAAGCCGGAAAAAATAGCCACGCGCAAGGTCAGGATCGCGTCTTTCACGGCTGGCGGCGGAGAGCCGCTTTTCTTCATGGCCGGCCCCTGCGTGATAGAAAGCCCTGACAAAGTTATGGAAGAAGCCTTCGCGCTGAAAAAGATCGCGCAGGAAAAAGGCTTCTCCCTTGTTTTCAAAGCGAGTTTTGACAAAGCGAACCGCACTTCGGTCAACAATTTCCGCGGCCCCGGATTGGAAAAGGGATTGGAGATACTCGCCGAAGTGAAGAAGGAAACGGGCCTGCCGATCGTGACGGATGTGCACGAGAGCTGGCAGGTGGAGAAAGTGGCCGCCGTCGCGGACGTCATCCAGATCCCGGCTTTCCTCTGCCGTCAGACCGACCTTCTCGTCGAAGCCGGACGCAGCGGCCGCGTGATAAACATTAAGAAGGGCCAGTTCGTGGCTCCCCAGACCATGGCGCAGGCCGTGGCGAAAGTCGCTTCCACCGGCAACGAGAAGATCATGCTGACGGAAAGGGGCGCCGCTTTCGGCTACGGCAACCTCGTGGTCGATATGCGCGGACTTATGGTCATGCGCCAGATAGGCGTGCCGGTCATCTTCGACGCCACGCATTCCGTCCAGCTGCCCAGCGGGCAGGGGACTTGCTCCGGCGGCGACAGAACGTTCGTTCCTCTTTTGGCCAGAGCCGCCGTGGCGGCCGGCGTGGACGGCGTTTTCATGGAAGTTCACCCCGACCCCGACAAGGCGCTCTGCGACGGCCCGAACAGCTGGCCGCTCGCGAAGTTCGGAGCGCTCACCGAAATGCTTATGAAAGTTGACGGCTGCGTCAACGGAGAATAGATATGGATCATCTTACCGTAGCCAGAAATGTCCTGAAACTGGAAGCCCGCGCCATAGACGACGTCTCCAGCAGGCTCGACGAATCCTTTTCCAAGGCCGTTGAACTGATGTACGCCTGCAAAGGGCGCGTGATCGTCCTCGGCATGGGAAAATGCTTCCACATCGCGAGGAAGATCGCGGCGACTTTAGCCTCGACAGGCACTCCCGCCTTCGCGATCCATCCGGGCGAAGCCTTCCACGGCGACCTCGGCATGGTCATGAAAGGGGACGTCGTGCTGGCTCTCAGTAACAGCGGCGAGACCAGCGAAGTTACGGCCATTCTCCCTTGTCTCAGGCAGAGGGGAGCCAAGCTTATCGCCATGACCGGCCGCAAGGATTCCACGCTCGCGAAGGCGGCCGACGAATTCATATCCTCTTATGTTCCCAAGGAAGCCTGCTCCTTCGGCATGGTCCCGACCTGCTCTTCCACGGTGCAGCTGGCCCTTGGCGACGCGCTCGCCATGGCTTTGGTCGAGAAGAGAAACTTTACGGAAAAAGATTTCGCCCTGCTGCATCCGGGCGGCGCCTTAGGCCGCAAGATGATGAAAGTCGAGCAGCTGATGAGGACCGGAGAACGCCTTTGCAAAGTCAGCCCCGACACCATCGTGCGCGACGTGGTCGTACTTATGACGAAGACCAAGAACGGCGCGGCCTGCGTGGTCGATTCCGACGGCAAACTCTGCGGCTTCTTTACGGACGGCGATTTCCGCCGCGCCATGCTGAACGATCCCGAAGCCATCATGCAGCCCGTGTCTACGGTCATGATCAAGGAACCGTACACCATCACTCCCGGATACCTTGCTTCGGAAGCCGCCGAGATCATGGGCGGGACGGTGAAGAAATTCTCCCAGCTGCCGGTGGTCGACGAGAACGGAAAACTGCTCGGCCTCCTGGACGACGACGAACTTATAGGAATGTAAAAATGCCCCACTGGCAAGACAAAAATCCCACTCCGGAACAGATAGCCACGCTGCGCTCCATAAAAGCCATCGCGGTCGACATCGACGGCGTCATGACGGACGGCGGCATAATCTACGGGACCGCCGGCATGGAACTGAAGCGTTTCGACTGCAAGGACGGCCTAGGCGTCAGGCTCTGGCTGAAAGCGGGGTATGACTTCGCGGTCATCACGGGGCGCGAATCCGTCGCCGTCAGCGAACGCGCGCAGGATTTCGGCCTGAAATACGTCTATCAGAAATGCGGCGACAAAGCGGAAGTCGTGAAACGCTTTTCGCGTGAATGCGGCGTCCCCCTGAACGAGATCTGCGTCATCGGAGACGACATCATAGACATCCCCATGATGCGCGAAGCGGGGCTTCCCGTTGCGGTGGGCGACGCTTCTTACGAAGCGAAGGAAGCGGCCCAGCTCGTGACCTTGAAAGCCGGGGGTAGGGGCGCTGTCAGAGAAGTGATAGAATATATTTTGAAAGGTCAGTCCCTTTGGGAAAAAGTCATAGCCGATTATTATGTTTAAGCTGCTGATCATAGTTTTGCTCCTCGCGTCTCCGCTCTTAGCGGAGGAGAAGGCCCCCGCGAAAACGGCGGTCGCGGCCACTCAGAACGTCAAGTCCGGCAACAGCCGCGACGAGATGCTCGACGAGATGGAGATGATGGACGGCGTGACTTTGATGGAAGTCGACGAGACCGGCGACCGCCGCTGGGTCCTGGAAGGATCGAGTGCCAAGCAGTCGGGCGCCCTGAAGATCCGCGTCTTCGACGTGATCGTGACGCTCTTCAGGCGCGACGGCACGGTCGTCAAGCTCCTGACGGAATACGCCGACGTCAACAGGGAGACCGGAGAAATTGAAACGGACAAGACCGTCCAGCTGCTGGACGGCGACAGAGTGATAAAAGGGCGCGGCCTCTACGTGATCTACACCAAGGAAAAGAAGGAATGCAAGCTTTTCCATGATGTTGAGATCAGGGCCAAAGTGGAGAAAAACAGCATCGAAGTTTTCAAAGCGGGGAAATGATCATGAAGCTCAAAGCGTCTGTATTCATACTTTTGTGCGCGGCGCTCTCCCTCTTCGCGAAGGAAGATGAGAAGAGCGACGTCACCATCAATTCCGATGAACTGAAATATTCCTTCGAGGAGAACACGGCTTACTTAAGGGGACACGTCGTCGTGACGGACGGCGAGCGCAAGCTTACGACCGACAACGCCACCGTCTATTTCGAGGATGACAAGAAGGGCGGCGACCAGGCCGTCGAGGAGCTTGGCTTGAAGGGCGTGGACGGCTTTTCGCGCGTCGTGGCCGTCGGCAACGTGCACGTCGTTTTCAACGACCAGACCAACACCAAGACGGAAGTCATCGCCGACCGCGGCATTTGGGAAAAAGCCCAGAACAAGGTCATCATGACCGGAGGGCCGCCCATTGTCCGCAACGGCTCCAATTATATCCGCTGCCGCCGTCTTACGGTCGACCTTCTGAAGGCCAAGTGCGATTTCGAGTCTCCTGAGATCATTCTTACGCCCTCCAGCGAAGACAAGGAAAAATTCTTATTCTAAAAGGGAACGCTCATGTCTAAAAAAATCTTTCTGATATTGGTCCTTCTCCTGTGCGGAACGCTTTTCGCCGAGGACGGCAGCGGCCGCGTGATGATCACGGCCGACTCCACCACCATGGAGACTAACGGGACCTTCGTCCTCACCGGCAACGTCAAGCTTACGTCCGTGGACGCTTTCGGCACGGCCGCCAACCGCATCACGAACGTTTCCGTCAGGGCCGACAAAGCCATCGTCTATCAGGATCAGTCGACTCACGACATCGGCAAGATCGAGGCGCTGGGAAGAGTCCTGATCCGCACTTCGCAGGGGACTGTCACCGGCCAAAAGCTGACCTACGACGCTGTGAAAGACACTTTCAGGATGACCGGGGAACCCATCATGCGCGACCTGAGGGGCAACACCGCTTCCGGCTCCGCCATCACCTGGGACAACCGCCACAAGAAGCTCAGCCTGGACGACGGCGCCCGCATTACCCTGAACATCCAGGACGGGAAGCTCAGGCTTCCCAACATCAAGGAGGAAAAATGAGCGGAGACTTCACGCCGCCGAATGACGCCGTCCTTTACACCGAAAAGCTGGTCAAGACTTACAACCAGCGCAACGTGGTCAAAGGCGTCAGCATCCATGTCAACAAAGGCGAGATCGTCGGTCTTTTGGGCCCCAACGGCGCCGGCAAGACGACGACCTTCTACATGATAGTGGGCATCATCCGTCCCAATTCTGGAAGAGTGGTCTTCCAGGGCAGGGACATCACCAACGACCCGATGTGCGACCGCGCCCAGCACGGCATCGCTTATCTGGCGCAGGAGCCTTCCGTTTTCAGGCGCATGACGAGCTTCGAGAACATCATGGCGATTATGGAAACGCTGCCCATGAAAAGGGACGAGATGAAGAAGAGATCCTATGAGCTCTTGGAAGAGCTCGGCATCTCGAAACTCGCCAAGAGCAAGGCCTACACGCTTTCCGGCGGCGAACGCAGGCGCCTCGAGATCGCCCGCGCGCTGGTCACTAGCCCTTCACTTATACTTCTCGACGAACCTTTCTCGGGCGTCGACCCGATCGCCGTGGCGGACGTCCAGCAGATCATCAGGGAGCTGAAGCACCGCGACCTGGCCATTCTGATCACCGACCACAACGTCAGGGAGACGCTCTCCGTGACCGACAGGGCTTATCTTATCAACCAGGGCGAGATCCTTATAGAAGGCTCCGCCGACAAGCTCATCAACGATCCGGAAGCCCGCAGGATCTACCTCGGCGAAGATTTCAGGATCTGATTTTTTCTGTAAAATTCGAGAAAATTTTCAACGCCCCGTTCGCATGTTCGAACGGGGCGTTTTTTTGCTAAAATATAAATATGTGTGTTTTATATATAAAAATCAGGGAAGTTTGACATGAAGAACATTTTCTTGTTCCTGGCTTTGTTTTCGCTTTCAGTT
>DFCM01000119.1 GCA_002366995.1 bacterium UBP3_UBA3054
TGGAAGGCCTCCGCTCCCCGCTATCCCGACATCAAGCACATTGTCGTGACGCTCCCCGGCACGGACATCGGCACTACCGTGCACTACGAAAGCGAGCGCGTGACGAAAGATCTTCCCCTGATCTCCGGTTCCATCTATTTCGAGCCCAGCGAACCGATACTCCATCACCGCTACGCCGTGATAATTCCCGAAGGCATGAAGCTTGAGACGATCTGCAATGACACAAGCTATTTCTTCCGCGGCGAAGAGGAGGTTCCCAACTTCGTGATCAGCGACCTCAAGGACGGCCGCAAGCAGTACCTCCTCGACATGGTCAACCTTACCAACATCGTGAAGAGGGAAGCGAACCTCGTGCCCGCGGCCTTCCGCAGCCCTATACGCTCCTTCATCTGTGAGAACGCCAAAGACAGCTACATGAACGGCGGCTGGAAGAACTACGCCGCTAAGCTTCAGAAGGAAGTAGAGCGCGCCACGACCGATCAGAAGGAAGTCGAGGCGAAGGTCAAGGAGATAACGGAAGGCAAAGAATCGCTCCGTCAGAAAGTCATCGCCATCAGGGACTTCATCGAGATCAACGTCCGCGAGGACGGCCCCTCCTTCACCAGCCTGCCCTTGGACGCCATCAGCGACGCCGACCAGACCTTGAAGGACGGCTACGGCAACGATTTTGACAAGGCCGTGCTCTTCTACGCCATGCTGAAATGCGTTGGCTTCAACCCGAGCATTCTCCTGGCCAGCTCGCTCGACGCTTTCGACTACGAGCAGAACCTCTTCTTCATGCTGCCCCAGAGATCCATCTTCACAGAAGCTTACGTTGAGATCTACCTGAACGGCAAGACCGTCTATCTGAACTGCTGCAGCCAATACGATATGCTCGAGACCAAGGGCCCGGACCGCACCGTCGTACTTGACCTCTCAAACGGCAACATCAGCCTGAGAAACCAGCCCGAAGAGTTCGCCTACGACCGCGACACGACCTATGAGATCGAAGTCGCCGACGACCTTACCGCGACCATTTCACGAGTCTCCAATTTCGGCGGCCCCGCTTACGGCAGCCTTGTCAGGGACGTCGTCGAGACGCTGCCCGAGATGGTGAGAAGGGAAGAGCTCCAGGCCGCCGACGGCATCGCCAGAGGCGCCCAGATCCTGGAAAACTTTGAGCGCATCACGAACGGATATCCCGGTATCACCAAGATCAAAGTCAAGACCGACAACTACGTCCAGAAAGACGGCGACACGATCTATCTGAAACCCTTTTACGGCTTCGGATTCGGCGGCGTAACGAAGCCCACCAGGATCTATCCCTTCTATTCCGGCAGCAAGAGCAAGAACAAGACCGTCATTAAACTGACCTTCCCCAAAGAGTACACCAAGGCGCTCTTCATGCCAAGCGGCAACTTCGAGTTCCCGGGGCAATTGGGATATCTGACCACGACCGTCGAGCATGAGGAAGGCAGCAGTTCTTGGACGATAACCTACCGCTCCGAGCTGGAGCCCGCGGTCATCGACCAGGAGCAGTACCATCAGCTCCACCTCATCAACAAGAAGCTCTCCGGCGAAAGCTTCAACACCATCGCCGTTACGAAAGAAACCGAAAAGAAATAATCGTAAACATAGAAAAGATAAAAAATGAAAAAACTCTTAGCTCTCTCCCTTTTGGCCTTCCTTTCCGCCGGCGTTTACGCCGAGACTGATCAGCAGGGCCTGACCATCGGCAACTTCAAAGACTACGAACGCATCACTTATCCCGTTCCTCTGATCAGGGGCACCTACACTTGCTCCAGGAAGGATTACAAGAACTTCAACGACGTTCCGGAAGTAAGCGTCAAGAACGAAACGACCGGCCGCACGATCATGGGCACGGGCCTTTCCAGGCGTTACAAAGTCTGGCCTGAACTCGTCTACGGCACCAACACCCTGACCGTCACCGTCAAGACGAAGGAGAGAACGGAGTCCAACCAGATCCACCTCATCTACGAGCGCCCCAACACCGACTACCTCTGCTACGTCTACTACATGGTCGACAAGAACGGAGACCATATCTACATCTCCAACCTCGACAAGGAAAACGATCCGCAGTACAAGGACGACCAGCTCTGGAGAAAGAAATTCACGACCGGGCTGAAACTCATGCAGTCCTTCACCGGCGACAGCATGTACCGCCTGGGATACCCGAGAAGGTGTTTCGCTTTCAACTGCGACGAGAAGGGCGAGATCATCATCAACGTCATCACCAGCCAGTACACCAAAGCGGAAGTCTGCTCCTGGAAGAGGAAAGACGGCAGCTTCGACGAAGGCAAACTCTATGAGAACTTCTGCGAGATCTTGGGCGAAGACAGGAAAGGCAGCGAGTTTCGCCGCGTCTTCGGCATCCCCAACACGGCCTCTTTCGTAGACGGCAAAGTCAGCGGCAACACCGCCCTGGGCGGCCCGCTGCTTGGCCAGTTCGGCGCGACCGGCCTCTACTCCTGGCCCGCCAGCCTTGACGAAGTCGTGCAGTGCTTCACCAACAACACGCCCATCACCACCTCCCTCAACGACTCCTGCTGGAGAGACGTTCAGTACGGCCACTGCGCCACCACGCTCGGCGCTTATATGCACGAAGGCGGCCACGGCTTCGGCCTCCCGCATATCGAGGGCGACAAATACAACAGCGTCATGGCCCGCTCCTATGACATCATGAACCGCTGCTTCACTTCCTGGGAGAACCCCACCAAGAGAACGCCCGAAGTCACCTTCTTCGACGAGCGCGACGAGCCGGTCTGGAGCCGCATCGAGTGCCACATCCT
>DFCM01000016.1:0-356 GCA_002366995.1 bacterium UBP3_UBA3054
CCCATGCGGGCACCGCCGCCGCCACCCATGCGGGCGCCGCCGCCCATGGACGCGCCGGATCTAGCCGCGCCGCCGCCAAAAGAAGAACCCATGCGGGCTCCGCTGCCGATGGAAGGAGTGCTGGCTCTCATACCGCTTCCGATAGTGGAAGCGCTTCTGGCCGCACCGCTGGAGAAGGAAGAAGACCTTACTCCGCTGCCGGAGCCGGAGCGGATGTTCGAACCGCTTCCGGAACGAATTGTCGAGCCGCTGCCGGAGCGCGTTCCGCTGCCTGTTCCGGTACGGATGACGCTGGGATTGTTAACTCTCCTGGTAGTGTTGCCGCTGCCAGTGGAAGTGCCGGTTCTGGCAGAGCC
>DFCM01000016.1:455-10533 GCA_002366995.1 bacterium UBP3_UBA3054
GGCGTGCCAACTCTGCCGGCCGTCGGGACCGTGGTGGAAGTGCCGACTCTGGTGGAGCCGGAGCTGGGCGTGCCAACTCTGCCGGCCGTCGGGACCGTGATGGAAGTGCCGACTCTGGTAGAGCCGGAGCTGGGCGTGCCAACTCTGCCGGCTGTCGGGACCGTAGTGGAAGTGCCGACTCTGGTGGAGCCGGTGCTGGGAGTGCCGACTCTGCTGGATCCAGTGCTGGGCGTGCCAACTCTGGATGAGCCGGTGCCGGCGCTCGTTCCGACTCTGGTGGAGCCGGTGCTGGGCGTGCCCACTCTAGAGGATCCGCTCGTCGGCGTACCAACTCTGGAGGAGCCGCTGGCCGGTGTGCCGACTCTGCTGGAACCGGCGCCGGTGCGCGTGCCGACTCTGGATGAGCTACTCGCGGGAGTTCCGACTCTGGAGGATCCGGTGTAAATGTTGCCGTTCTTGTCGGCTCTCAGGCCGGTCTGAAGCGGATTGCCGATGTTTCTGGAATTGGCAGGCACGCCCTGACGATTGGCGCTCTTGACGGGCTCGTCAACAAGGTAGCGTCCGGCAGGGGCTTTCCTAGGCGGCTGTCCGGGGCCGGGTTTGCCGCCCGGGCAATGCGGTCCGTGATGATATCTGTCGCCGCAGCCATGGCCGTGGCGGCGGTAGACATGGTGGTGGTCCCAGGGGCCGCAGCCTCTGCCCCACCAGTGGCAGTGTCCGCCGTGCCAGCGATGGTGATGACGCCAGCCCCAGTGGTAGTTGCTCCAGCAGAACCCGAAGCCGACCCAGCCGATGGGCGCGCCCCAACTAATGTTGAAGCCCCATCCGAAGCCTAAGCTGTAGGAAACGCCGAAGCCGAAAGTGGCCGGCCAGGGATAATAGTAAGTGCCCACCCAGGGCGCGTAGCGGTAGCCCGTGCCGTAGACGACCACGCCGCGGTCCACGAAGCATCCGACGTATCCGGGATAATAACCGACATAGACGTAATCGGGAGTGTAGTTGTACACTCTGACGTAGCGCACGTGGTATACGGGATAAGCCGGGGGAATGGAATAGATGACGCTGGGAACATTGATACAGACCTGCCAGCCGGTGACAGGATCCGCGGATTCGTACCAGATGGCGTCTTCGCAAAGGTAATAGCGGTCGTTGACACGGATGATGTCGTGCGGCGTGTTGACAGCGTAGGCGACCGGGTAAGCCTCGGGGATCTCCTTGAACTGGGGAGTTCCGTCGTAAACGACCTCGGGGACCTCCTCGGCCTTGCGGGCGACTTTCACAGTCTGCGGGACATAAGTGTCGGCCACGGCTTCCTTGGCCTCGGGAGTTCCTTTAATGTGCGGCAGGACGTTCTCCTTGCTGTTCTCGGCGTTCATCTTGTAGAAGCCGGAGGGAAGCTTGTCGGGGGCGACGTATTCCCAGGTGTCGTCCTGGTTATGGACGTACCAGCGGCCGGACAGGAGCACGTAGAGCCTTGAATCGGCGGCGCAGTAGAAGAGGTCGTTGTCCGTGTTCTCCGCGTACATGATGTCGGTCCCTTCCACGTTCTTGTATTTGGGAACACCGTCTATGGCTATGAGCTCCGTAGGCTCCGTGACCACGATGACTTTCGGCACGACGGTAGAGACGGAATCCTTGAAGCTTTCCTTCTCCTCGTCCGTAAGCTCGAGCGATTCGCCGTAGCTTTTGACTACATCGGGAACTTGGGCGGTCAACAAAAAGTCGCTCTGGAGATTGGGGGCCGTGAGCCAGTAGTTGGCGCCTTTAAGATAGTAGCAATTCTTCGCGGTGTCGAAGACCAGGCAGAACGGCGTGTTGGCGACCGCTTCGTATTTCCCGGCATCGTCAAGCTTGCGCATAATGGGCGCGCCGTCGATCTCGACCAGGACCGTCGCGTTGGTGACGCAGAGGATCTTGGGAGGATCGTTCATAAGCTCGGCCTCGTTCCTCGTCTGGGCGGCCTCTTCTTTTTCGAGACGCAGAACGTAGTCGAGGTCGAAGGTCATTTCCACGGTCTTAAGGGCGTTCTGCAGATCGGTGGCGTAGGATATTTCCATATCCTCAGCGTCCGGGCATTTGAATTTGGCTACCCTAAGGCTGTCGCAGACGACCTTGCGGTTGACGGTGTCGTTGCTGGAAAGAGCCGTTATCCAAAGCGCGCCGTAAATAGGCTCGTTGGTGGAAGCGACGGCTTTCTGGATCGAGACGGCGGAACGGATCTTGAGATTGTTGCCGGCAAAAAGTTCAACACTGGGCTCAAAGATCTGGAAGACAGACTCGCTGGTCTTCACTTCGCAGGGCCAGTCGGAAGCGCTGGCGTACTCTTTGGCCTGGCAGATGAAAACGCTTAGCAAAACGGCTAAGAATAAAGTTGCTCTTTTCATCTTTACCCTCCTTGTATTTTTAGGTTTATTTCATCTTCCACTTAAATTATAGAACTTTTTTGGAATTTTTGGGAAGTTCTATATGGCCCTTCCAGCCGAAATGCGGTTCGAAGGGAGAAGTCATATTGACGCGCTCGCGAGCCTCTTCCGAAACGAAAACGACTTCCGGTTCGCCGCTTTCCTCCTGGAGAGGCCTAGTCAAAAAGCGCAGGGCCTTTTTGTCGAAGCCCATGAATTCCGCCAGCGCGGCGTCCAGGGCCTGCGGGTCCTCGGAGAGGGCCAGCCAGCCGCATTCCTTCCTGTCGGGGTCCAGGGGGCCGTCCCCTTCCCCAGCCACCACGCCGTCCACGACGGTCAGGTAGCGCCGGGCTTTGGCGGCCGTAAGGAAAGCCTTGTTGAGATCCCAGACCATGCGCCAGCAGGTGTCATTGCCGTACCAGTTGCCGCTTCTCACGGTGTCTTTGGTGTCGCCGTAAAAGAGGCGCATGAAAGCCTTGAGCGGACGGAAGCACTCGTTTACGAAAGCCGGCATACGGTACATCGTTTTTTTCCAGAGAAGGCCCAGACTTTTTTCGCTGCTGGATTTGAAGCCGGACTTTTCGAACTGGTCGCCGCCGCTGGCGGGATCGCCCAGGCGGTAGTGCGGGAGCCAGTTCTTGTCGCCGTTGATGCCGACCAGGTTCTTCATGGCGCAGGTCAATCCCGTCTTCTTGTGGGTCTTCAGTTTCGGGATGTTTATAAGAACGTCGCAGTTCAAACAGGTGGCGGAGAGCAGATATTCGTGGCGGCCGCCGCTGTGGTGTTCGGCCGTTTTTTCAATGTCGTAGTCCGCGCCGTAAAGCGGCGCCTTTTCATCATCGGTCTCCGCGAAGGCGCTTTCCCCTTTCATATCCACAGCCTCGTAGCCTTCGGGGTCGCCGGGAAGCGCGGTCCTTTTTATGACGATGCCGTCCTTGGAGAGCCATTCTTCCTTCCTAAGATCAAGAAGAGTGACTTTGACATTTGCGTTTTTCTGATAATAGTCGACGGCCGATTTGATGCCGCAGCGCTCCATGGCCTCGGAAAAAGGCGTGTCGGTCTGGGGCGCTTCCGCGATTATGATTTCGCCCTTTCCCTCCAGCGCTTTTATGACCTCGTCGCAGACCGTTCTCACGACCGAGCCGTTTGTCACGACCTGCTCCCATTCGTCAGGTTTTCTTTCGCGGCCTGCCTTGACGACGTTGGGCTTTATGACGACTTTGTCGCCCGGTCTTATGACGTCCTTTAGGCCGCCGGGATAGGCCATATTTAGAAGAGCCTTTATGCCCTCGGCGATCCCGCCGTCGTAATTAGGCTCGACGGCGTTGATGAAAACTCTGTGATCGCTTATCCTCATTTTGCCGCCGCGATCTCCTGCTTGGCCCGCTCTATAAAGTATTCGGCCGAGCGCTCCCAGGTGAAAGTCGCGGCCCAGGCTCTGGCTTCCGCTTCTATCTTTTGGAGGCGCTCCCTGTCTTTCAGGAGCGAAATGATCTTTTCGGCCAGGTCGGCGCTGCTGCCGGGTTCGGCCAGAAGCCCGGTCTTGCCGTCCACGATGGAATCCCTGAGCCCCTGGACGTTGGAACCTACGACGGGAGTTCCCGCGGCGTTGGATTCTATTACGGTTATGCCCCAGCCTTCCTTTTCCGCCATGGTGGCCGTTATGGTGGCGCGCGCCATGGCCTTGGCTTTATCCTCCTCGGAGAGGAAACCGAGGAAGCGGACGTTCTTTTCAACGTTAGCTTCCTTTACGGCCGCCTCAATGTTGGGAAGGTCGTCCCCTTTTCCGCCGATCTCAAGCACGGCGTCGGGAAATTCTTTCAGGATGATCGGCATGGCCTTCACTATGAGATCAACCTGCTTGTAGCGCTTCAGCCTTCCGATGTAGCTTATCAGAGGATAAGCGGTTTTGGCTTCCGTATTGGTTCTGAAAAGCTCATGGTCGATGCCGGCGTACAAAAGAGCCGTCCTGTCCGGGGCGTGCCCCATCCTGATGAGTTCGTCGCGGGCGCTGGGAGAGTCGGCAAAGATTAGTTTTCCCTTGTAGACTTCCGGGATCCTGAGCTCCCTATTTATGATGTAATCCGCGACCAACTTGGGAAGCTCCTTGTAGAGCGTTTTCCCGTGGATGTGAAGGGAGATGCCGACTAATGGTTCTTTTACGTACTGGGGCGTGAAGAGCGGGATCTTCGAGATGTCGTCAACGACGATGTCGAATTTGCCCGCGAGATGCTTTTTATAATAACGCTTGAAAGCGTAGTGGAAAAGATAACGGTTGCCGATCCTGATAGTCTTTATGCCGTCAATGACTTCCTCTTTCGGGGCGCCCTTGTAGGCGTGCGCCACGAGCGTAACGTCGTGACCCATGGAAGCGACGCGGCGGAAGATCTCATGCATATGGATCTCCGCGCCGCCCGCTTCAGGGTTCTTGATGCAGCGCCAGTTGACTACCAGGATCTTCACTTTGAAAGGGATCCCGTTAGTTCATGATCTTGGCTATAGCCTGGGCCCAGATCTCGTAGGCCTTGGAAGTGAAATGGATGGCGTCCGGCGACATTTCCTCGGTCAGCCGGCCGTTTTCATCCAGAAGCTCATCGTTGCAGTTGACGAAGAAGCTCTTGTTGTTGTCAACGATCTTCGCGAGCTCCTTGTTGATGTTGGCCACCCGCGCCCTCATGGGATCGTCAGGCTCGGCGCCCCTGGGAGGAAGCGCCAGGACGATGATCTTGCCGCCGGACTGCTTGCCCTTGGCTTCCGTGAAGATGAGCTTGAAAGCGTCGACGAATTCGTCTTCAGGAAGCTCGGAATCCACAACGCCGGCGTGGATCACGATGTAGCCAGCCCTGTAAGAGGAGAGCGAGCTGTTCTTGGCGCGCCAGAGCAGAATGGGCAGAGAGTCGCCGTCGATGCCGGCCACCAGGCGGCGGCGGGTGCCGAAGGCTTCCTTGGCCGCCTCGGCGCCCTGATCTTCCCAGCCTTTGGCAAGGTCGTCGCCGAAGAAGACAAGGTTCGGCCTGCCGGTCTTGCCTTCGAAGGTGTTGCACCTGATCTCATAGATCCTGTCTTTCCACCACAGTTCGCCGAAGCGCGTGGCGGGGATCTGGGAGGCCGGCTTGACTTCCGTCGGGAAGACCGGAGCGATAAGGTTGTTGATGTTCTTCACCCAGACGTTGTAGCCGGTGGCGTTGAGGTGGATGCCGTCGTAGGAGTAATCCTCGCCGAAAACGAGATCCACATCCATGACCTGGTTGTTGATCTCATAGAAGGCCACGTCCGTTCCGGCCAGTAAAACGCGCACCGCGTCGTTAACGGCCGCGTTCCTGGTCCTGCGGGGATCGTTGGAATCGCGGCCGCAAGGCAGGATGGCGAAGACGCAGATCTTCGTCTCGGGGCTGCGTTCCTTTATGGTGTCAACGATGGCGCGGATGCCCAGGGCGGTGTCGCTGGGAGGCTCTTCCTCTTCACTCCTGAGCATGGTGTTGTTGTTGCCAACCATCACCAACGCCATCTCGGGCGTGTAGCCTTCCAGTTCGCCGTTCTGAAGGCGCCAGAGCACGTTCTCGGTGGTGTCGCCGGAATAGCCGAGACTGACAGCCGAAACAGGGGCTTTCTGGAGATATTTCCTGAAGGGAATGAGGCCGCGGCCCGATTCTTCCCACATCTGCATGTTTTCGTCGCCCACCAGTATCAGCGGGGCGCCGGTCTCCTTAAGCTGCTCGCATTTGGTTTTGAAACGCTTGCACCACCAGGATTCGGGATCGGTGCTCTGCGGCTCGGGGGTGACGGCCTTGACGCCGGCGAGGGCGTTCATCGAAAGCAAAAAGCTTATAAGCAAAAATAATTTTTTCATATTTCACCTCCAATCACTGACGGGATTTGATCCACTCTTTAATGAGACCGCCCCAGGCTTCGTAGCCGGCTTCCGTCAACTCGATTCCGTCCTCGGAATACGCTTCCGGAAGTCTTCCGCCTTCATCTAAGAGCACGCTGGCGGGATCGACGACGTAAACGTTGTCGCCTTCCAAGCCTCTGATCAGGAGATCATTGGTCTCGTCGACCCATTTCCTGACGGGGGAATCCTTTTCCCTGCCCATGGGCATGATGGGCGTCACCAGGATGCGGGCGTTCTTCTGTTTCTTCTTGGCGGCTTCCACGAGGACTGTGACGCCGGCCGCGACTTCCTCGGGCGCGTTGTTGGTGTTGGGGCTGCCCGCGCAGATGACGACGTTGCCGGCGGAATAGCCGTTCAGTTCGCCGTATTTGGCGCGCCACAAGACGTTCTGGACCAGGTCGCCCTGATACGTCAGGTCGAGCTCAGTGCCTTCGCCCACGATCTTTTTCCTGGCGTCTGGAGCTTTGCTGTAGAAACCATTGAGGAAAGAGTCGCCCAGGAAGACCACGTCGAAGCTGCCTTTGGCCTGCGCTCTTCTGTCAGCCAGGGCGTCCCACCAGTCTTTGTCCTGGCGCACCACCGGAGCCACGCAGAAATTCGGGTTCGGATTGTCTATGATGTTGGCCAAAAGGGGCAGAAGGTTCTTGACCCAAACTCTGTAGCCCTTGACGGTGGGATGCAGATAGTCGGTGGAGCACATCGCCACAGGCAGCGTGCCGTCCGGCTCCAGCATCTGGTTGCCCCAGTCGCACCATATGACCTGCTTGCCGTCGCAGAGTTTCACGATCTCTTTATTGACGACGTCGTTGCGCTTCCTGTAGATGTCGCTGTCGTCGGTCCCGCGGGGCGTGATGGAGCAGAGGATGATGACCGCCTGAGGCTGTTTTTCCTTCATGAGGTCGATGCATTTCGAGATGCCCAGGACCGTGTCGCCGGCCGGCTCAAGATAGAGGCTTCTGGCGCCGGCGTTGTTGGTGCCGATCATCAGAACGAGCGCCTTGGCCTTGTAGCCGTCCAGTTCGCCGTTTTCCATGCGCCACAGAACGTGCTCGGTGAGGTCGCCGCCGTAGCCGAAGTCGATGGCGCGGTACGGGGTGCCTTCGAAGTACTGTCTCCAGACGACCGCGCCGGTCTCCTCGAAATAGTGCGTGATACTGTCGCCGAAAAAGCCGATCTGCACTGTGGAGCCGTAGCGCTTGATGAGCGCGAGCTTGGAGTTATGGCGTTCCATCCATCCGGAGTAGTTGTGGATGACAGGATCGCATGAGGTGGGCGGCGTGGCGAAAAGCTGGACGCAGCCCAGGATCAGGGATAATAAAACTAATTTTCTCATATCCTTTTCTCCATTGTTGGAATTATTAGTTTTCAATAAAAGGTTTCACGGCTTCCGCCCAGACGCGGTAGCCCTTTTCGTTGGGATGCAGGAAATCGGGGAACACGGATTCGGAGAGCGTTCCGTCTTCTTCCATGAGCTTTTCGTTGAAGTCGAGCCAGACGACCTTTTCGCCGTCGGCGTATTTCTTTATGATCTCGTTGACTTTTCCGTTCTTTATTCTTCTCTCATTCGTGGGCTGCTTGTCCCTGGGGAAGATCGGCATGAGAAGTATCCTGGCTTCCGGCTGTTTTTCCTTTATCACATCAAGGCAGGCTTTAATGGCGGCCGCCACGTCCTCGGCGGGATCCTCGACGTTGTTGGTGCCGATCATGACGGCCACGTTCTTGGCCGTGTAGCCGTCCAGTTCGCCGTTCTGCAGTCTCCAGAGCAGATGCTGAGTCTTGTCGCCGCCGTAGCCGCAGTTCAAAGTTTGTATCCCGGAGAAGTATTCCTCGAAGACCGGTTTGCCCCAGCCTTCCCAGCCGTGGGTTATGGAATCGCCGCACAAGACCAGATTGAAAACTTTGTTGGTGCTGGAGCAGATCTTGACCCTGTGATCGAAGAGGCGCTTCCTCCACCACTCTTCCTCAAGCTTTGCGGCAGGAGTTATGGCTTCCGGTTCCTTTTCCTTTTCGGGAACGAGGAATTCGTCGAGGAGCGGCTTCAGGGCCTGGAACCATTTCTCATACCCTTCCTTGGTGGGATGCACGAAATCGTAGAAAAGCGCCTGGTCGACTTTGCCGTCCGATTTTAGGAGAGGATACGACCAGTCGAGCCAAAAGACTTCCCTGCCGTCCGTGAATTTCGCGATCTCTTTGTTGACGATGTTGTTCTTTATTCTCCTCGGATCCTCCGGCAGTTCGCCGCAGGGCGGGATCGGGCACATAATAACTTTCGCGTTGGGGAAGCCGTTCCTGATCTTCTGCAGGATAGCCGTGATGGCAAAGATAGTGTCGGCGGCGGGATATTCCGGATGCAGCCAGCTGTTGTTGGTGCCGATCTGCAATACGACCACCTTGGGGTCCAGCCCTTCCATCTCGCCGTTCTCAAGCCTCCACAGCAGGTGCTGCGTGCAGTCGGCGCTGTAGCCGAAGCAGATGCCCTTGTAGGGACCTTTGACAAACTGTTCGTCCCAGATGGCTCCTCCGCGGTCCTGCCACTCCCACAATTCGGTAATGGAGTCGCCGTAGAAAGCGACCAGCGCGTCGCCGCGCTCTTTTATTTCGTTGAGTTTGGCGTTGTGCTTCGTGCACCACCAGTAATTGGAATCCGTGCTCTGGGGAGCTGCCGTCATGGCCGGCATGAGGCCCATGGCGAAAGTGAAGGACGCCAAAAACAGAGTGAAAATAAAAGCGGATAATTTTTTCATGGTCACTCCTTGCAGTATTTTTCAAGATATGGTTTCAAAGCTTCCGCCCAGACGCGGTAGCCCTTGGGAGAGGGATGCAGGAAATCCGGGAACATTTCCTTGCTGATGGTCCCGTCTTCGTTCATCAGTTCTTTTCTGATGTCGAACCAGATGATGTTCTCCCCGTCCGCGAACTTCTTTATGAGCTCGTTGGTCTCGTCGTTCTTTATCCTGATGGGATCGTCGGGCTTCTCGTTGCAGGGGAAGATGGCGTGCAGGATGATCTTGGCCTTGGGCTGGCGCTTCCTCATTTCCTGGAGGATCAATCTTACGCCTTCCGCCACGTCTTCCTTTTTGGCCTTGTGGTTGTTGGTGCCGATGAGCAGCGTGATTACCTTCGCCTCGTAGTTGTCAAGTTCGCCGTTCTGGACGCGCCAGAGCTGGTTCTGCGTCCAGTCGCCGCCGTAGCCGTTGTTCAAAACGGAGAGGCCGGAGAAGAATTCGTCGGCGACAGTCTTCCCGTTGCTCTCCCATTCCCACATGTGCGTTATAGAGTCGCCGCACATGACCAGGTCGAATTTATGATCTTCCTTTTGGAGGATCTGCGTGCGTCTTTCCCGCATGCGCTGCATCCACCAGCCCTGCTCGCTCTTCGTCTGGGGATAGTAGGCTTCCGGCGGACCGTCAATATAGAGCATCCAGTCCAGCATAGGCTTCAATCCCTCGAACCACTTCTGGAAACCTAGCTCGTTGGGATGGACGAAGTCCGGCATCAGCCTTCTGTCCAGGACGCCGTCCTCGTTGACGAAATCCTTGGCCCAGTCGCACCAGAAGACGGTATGATGGTCGCACATCTTGATCATCTCGGCGTTGATGGCGTCGTTCTTTACTCTGCGGGGATCGTCTTTCTTCTCGCCGCAGGGCGGAATGGCGCAGAGGATTATCCTGGAGATGTAGAAGCGGGACCTTAGCTTGTCAAGCACCGCCTTGACGCCCAGGACCGTGTCCATGGGCGGATACTCGGGCTGGTTCCAGCTATTGTTCGTGCCGATCTGGATGAC
>DFCM01000031.1 GCA_002366995.1 bacterium UBP3_UBA3054
ATGGTGTTGTTGAAGAGGATGGTGTCCTGGCTTACCATGCCCATCTGGCCTCTGAGCGAGGAGAAGGAGAGGTTCCTGATGTCGACGCCGTCTATGGTGACGCTTCCTTGCGTACAGTCATAGAAGCGCGGGATAAGGTTGGCTATAGTGGTCTTGCCGGAACCGGAAGGACCGACCAAGGCTATCATTTCGCCTGGCCTTATCGCAATGTCGATGTCCTCAATGACGTTGCCTTCCGCTTCGTCGTAAGAGAAATAGACATGGTTCAAGCGGAGCTCTTTCTGCATGGGTGGAGCGTCGATGGGGGACTCGCACTCCCTTATCTCGGGAACGGTGTCCAAGACCTCGTAGATGCGGTTGAGGGCGGCTTTGGAACGCTGGATGACGTTGTTCAGTTTGCCGATGCTTCGGAAAGGCTTGATGGAAAGAAGCAGGATGGTCAGATACGCTATGATCGTGCCGAAAGTGGCCTCGCCGGTCATGACCGAGATCAGAAGGAGGCTGCCTACCACGACGAGGCACAAGATGCCGGCCAGCTCGGTCAGGGGGTTGACCATAACGTCGTTTCTGATGCCCGACATACGCTGCTCGTAGTATTTTCTAAGCTGCCTTCTGAAACGGCCGATCTCGTATTCCTCGGTGTTGAAAGCCCTGACGATCCTGATGCCGGTGATGGTCTCCTGAAGGATGGAAACGATGTCCGCGATCTTCTCCTGCGTTTTCTTAGATATCTTCCTGATCCTTTGTCCGATTATGATGATCGGCGCCATGATGATCGGCAGGAAGATGGCGGAGAAGATGGAGACTTTCCAGTTCAGGGCTAGAAGCATGCAGGCGATGAAAGGAAGGCTTGAGATCTCGGCCACCGAGTCGGCCAGGCGCGCCGAGAGCGTTGCCTGCACGACGTTGACGTCGTTGGTGATGCGGGAAATGAGGTCGCCCGTCCTGTTGACGTTGAAATATCTGATCGGCAGTTCCTGCAGCTTGCAGTACATCATGTCCATCAGTTTGCAGACCATGCTTTGGGAAACGCCCTCCATAATGAGGTGCAGCGAGACCGAGAAGAATACTCTCAGGAGTATCATCACGAAAATGAAGAGCAAGAGGGCGCGCGCCAGTTTCGTGGGATTGATCGCGTTCAGTTTGTCCGCGACTTCCTCAACCTTGGCCATCCAGGAAGCGGGCAGCACCTGGCGGGTGGAATCGGGGATCTTTATGAGGAAGCGTTCTTCTTCCTTTTCTTTTTCCTTAGTTTCGCCTTTCTCCAACTTCTCGTCGAGTTTCAGTTTGGCCGAGATGTAGTTGTTGGTCAGCGGTCTGGCCGACCAGTAGCGCGAGACCTTGCACATCCATTCCGGCACTTCTTCCCGGTCGTTTGCGGTCAAAGCGGGCAGGATGCGGTCGGCGAAGGGGGCGATCGTTCCGACGCTGGCGAACTGTGTGGCGTTCACGCCTATCATGCAGACAACACCCACCAGGAGCTGGAACTTGTAGCTCAGGGCTAGTTTCGCGAATCTAAGGAAAGGACTTTTCATTTCTCTTTTTCTGGTGCGCCAGGCGGGATTCGAACCCACAGCCTTCGGCTCCGGAGGCCGACGCTCTATCCAGTTGGGCTACTGGCGCTCAAATTATGCTGTGACGATTTTTGAAAGATCGGCGATCTTGGTCTGTATCGTGTCGGAAACGTTCTTCAATATGGCGAGCCTGTTGGAGGCCACCGCCTTGTCGTCGGCGTAGATCCTCACATTGGTGAAGAAAGCGTCCAGAGGGCCGGCCACTTTGTCAGCCAAAAGTTTCACGGCTTTGCCGAACTGGCAGTTCTCGAGGAGAGAATGGGCCTCGGGCTTCACGCTTTCCCAGGCGGACCAGAGTTCTTTCTCTTCTTTTTCCGTGAAGAGATTGGGATCGACTTCGGCCGCGGCTTTGCCCTTCTTTTCGTCTTTGGCGATGTTGACGCAGCGCGTCAGCATATTGCAAAGCGTCAGGAAGGCGGGATCCTTCTTCATTTCCTGAAGCTCCTTGGCTTTCCGGCTGGCGACGAGGATGTCGGGCCAGGGGGATCCGAAGACGGCCTGGATGATGTCGTAGCTGATGCCTTCCTCCTTCAAGACGGTCTCGAAACGGCCCATGAAGAGGGAAGAGATCTGTTTCTCCAATTTCGCTTCGTCAGAGTGAGGCGCGAACCAGCTTTCCGCGATCAGGCCAAGCTCGTTTTCCTGAATGGCGGCGGAGACGCCCATCTTTTCGGTGAACATGCTTACGATGTTTTTCTTGAAAGATTCGCTGTCGGCTTCGAGAAGCTCGAGGGCGATCTTTATGAGAGAGCTAAGCTTGAAGCTCAGACCGTGGGCTATTATGGTCTTCAATAGTCCGAAGGTCTGGCGGCGCAGCATGTAGGGGTCGGCGGAGCCGGTGGGGGCGAGGCCGACGGTCACGCAGCCTATTATCGTGTCGATCTTGTCGGCTATGGAGAGGATCGCTCCGGGAAGCGTCTCGGGAAGATCGTCGCCGGCGCTCCTGGGCTTGTACATCTCCTCGATGGCGAGGGC
>DFCM01000077.1:0-1364 GCA_002366995.1 bacterium UBP3_UBA3054
GGCGACCAGATGGCCGTGCACGTCCCGCTTTCCAGAGAAGCTCTGTGGGAAGCCAAGAACTTCATGATGGCTCCGGAAAACCTCTTCTCACCGGCTTCCGGCAAGCCTATGATGATGCCGACCCAGGATATCGTCTTGGGCATCTATTATCTGACCCACGACCCCTGGCTCAAAGAGCATCTCGTCTCCCACACGGGCGTCATGACTCCGCAGGAAGTCCACAGGGCTTACGACAACGGCGTCATAAGTCTGCATCATAACATCAAGGTCCTTTTCGCCCCCAACTGGAAGGATCAGTCCAAACCCGCTTTGGAAGGCAAAAAGGAAGAGATCATCGACACTACGGCCGGGCGCGTTTTCTTCAACGAGCTTCTGCCCGACGAACTGAAATATTACAACAAGACCATCGACAAGAAGGGTCTTTCCAAACTGATCATGGACTGCTTCGAGGCGGTCGGCGCCATTGGCACGGTCGAAACTCTCGACCGTATCAAGAAAGCCGGCTTCCACGAGTCCACCAGGGCTGGCATTTCCATCTCCACTTCCGACATGATGGTCCCGCCCAGCCGCGACGACGTTTTGAACGACGCCCAGAAGAAAGTCGACCAGATCACCAAACAGCATCTGGCCGGCGCCATTTCTGAAAAAGAGCGCTACAACAGCGTTGTCGACGTTTGGACGACCGCTACCAACACTATTTCCGAAGACCTCTACGCCAAACTTCAGAGCAAGGCTGAGGAACTCCGCGAACTGAACCCGCTGCACATGATGGTCGACTCCGGCGCCCGCGGCTCCCGCGACCAGATCAAGCAGCTGGCCGGCATGCGAGGGCTTATGGCGAACCCCAGCGGCGAGATCATCGAGACGCCGATCAGATCCAACTTCAAGCAGGGTCTGTCGATGCTGGAATACTTCATTTCCTCGCACGGCGCAAGAAAAGGCTTGGCCGACACCGCCCTTAAGACCGCGGACGCCGGTTACCTTACCAGACGTCTGGTCGACGTGGCGCACGACATCATCATCACCTGCGAAGACTGCAAGACGCCCAGCGGAATCAAGGTCACGGCCATCACGGAAGGCAACAAGACCGTGGTCAAGCTCAGCGACCGTATCAAAGGCCGCACGGCTCTTTACGACATCACGCGTCCGGGCTCCCTTGACATCATCGTCAAGGCCGGCGAGATCATAACCCCCGCCATCGCCAAAGAGATCGAGGAAAGCGACATCGAAGCGGTCACCATAAGATCCGTCCTTACCTGCGAAGCGCCCTACGGCGTCTGCGCCAAGTGCTACGGCATGGACCTCTCCAAGTATGAACTCGTGAAAGAAGGCACCCCTGTCGGCATCATCGCGGCCCAGTCCAT
>DFCM01000077.1:1454-5689 GCA_002366995.1 bacterium UBP3_UBA3054
GGCGAGCCCGGCACCCAGCTGACGATGCGTACCTTCCACATCGGCGGCACCGCGAACAAAGCGGCCGTGATCACGGCCCACAAAGCCGAGAAAGCCGGCCGGATCGTTCTCGAGAACGTCCACAGCGTCAACTCCGAGGACGGCGTCCGCGTCTTGAACAAATACGGCAAAGCCATCGTCAAGGACGACAAGACGGGCGTCGTGCTTCTCTCCTACGATCTTGAGATCGGCTCCCTGCTTAGGGTCAAGGACGGCGAAAAGGTCAAGAAAGACCAGATCATCGCCGAATGGGATCCCTACAACATTCCGATGTACACCGAAGTAAGCGGTATCGTCCGCTACAAGGACATAATCGAGGGCAAGACGCTTGACCGCCGCAGATCCGAAGAGCAGGGCGACAAGGAAGAGCTGGTCATCCTTCAGACCAGGGAAGACCTGCATCCCGAGATCTGGTTCGAAGGCGAAGACGGAAAATCCAACGGCAGCTACCCCATCCCGGTGAACGCCATTCTGGTCGCCGAGGAAGGCGCGGAAGTCAAAGCCGGCGCCATGATCGCCAAGACGCCGCGTCAGGAATCCAAGACCAAGGATATTACCGGCGGTCTGCCCCGCGTGGAAGAGCTCTTCGAAGCCAGACGTCCCAAGGACGCCGCCGAGATCGCTGAGATCGACGGCGTGATCAGCTTCCCCGAAAAGAGCATCGACCGCGCTCACCGCATCATCAAGGTGACAAGCGAAACGACCGGCGAAGTCAGGATCCACAAGGTGCCTTTGAGCCAGCAGCTCATCGTCAGCACTGGCGACCGCATCAGGAAAGGCCAGCGTCTTACAGAAGGCGCCATCGAGCCTCACCAGCTGCTGGATGTCTGCGGCGTTCGTGAACTCCAGGGCTACCTCCTGGACCAGGTCAGGGAAGTTTATCGCTCCCAGGGCGTGGAGATCAACGACAAGCACATTGAAGTCATCCTGCGCCAGATGCTAAGGAAAGTCAAGATCACGGATCCCGGCGACACCGAGTTCCTGTATGACGACGAGGTCGAGCGCTCCCGCTTCGAGGCCTGCAACCGCAAGGCCACCAAAGAGGGCAAGCGTCCCGCCAAGGGCATGCCTTTACTGCAGGGCATAACCAAGGCCGGCCTCTCCACGTCTTCCTTCGTCTCCGCGGCTTCCTTCCAGGAAACCACGCGAGTTCTGACCGAAGCCGCCGCCACCGGCCGCGAAGACCCCTTGATGGGCTTCAAGGAAAACATCATCATGGGTCACCTCGTGCCCTCCGGCACAGGCTTCTCCAAGGAACGCTTCACCGGCGAACTGAACGCACGCGGCGAACTGGACCTCGGCTACACCGCCCAGAGCGAAATGGATTCCTCCTTCCTTCTCGATACCGACGACAGCGAAGGCGAGATCCTTGGATCTATGGACGAGATACTCGGCGGAGATTTCTCCTCTAAGGGAGAAGGCTCCGATTCCAACGAATAAAAACCAAATTCTAATAAACAAAAAAAGAGGAACATCATGCCTACTATTAACCAATTAGTACGGAAGAGTCGTCAGCCCAAGCAGCAGCACACCAAAGCCCCCGCTTTGCAGAGCTGCCCCGCTCGTCGCGGTGTCTGTCTGGTAGTTACCACCCGCACCCCGAAAAAGCCGAACTCCGCCTTACGTAAAGTTGCCCGTGTCCGTTTGTCCAACGGAACGGAAGTAACCGCCTATATCCCCGGTGAAGGTCACAACTTGCAGGAACACTCCATTGTTCTGGTAAGAGGCGGCCGTGTCAGAGACCTTCCGGGCGTCAGATACCACCTTATCCGTGGCGTCCTGGATACCGCCGGTGTGACTAAACGCAAACAGAGTCGTTCCATGTACGGCGCCAAGCGCCCCAAATCCTGATCGACAACGTAATTGCTTAACAACTCTATTTTTGGACAAACATAATTTATGGCACGCAGACATAACGCAACGCGTCGGGTGATCACCCCCGACCCGAAATTTCAAGACAGAATCGTCGCGAAGTTCATCAACAACCTCATGATGGACGGCAAAAAGACTTTGGCCCAGCGCATCTTCTACGAAGCCCTGACCAAGGCCAGCCAGATCGTTTCCGTGGCTGAAGAGATCGAAGTCTTCAACAAGGCTCTGGAAAACGTCCGTCCCACCGTGGAAGTCCGCTCCCGCAGAGTCGGCGGCGCGACCTATCAGGTCCCGGTGGAAATTCCCCAATATCGTCAGGACGCTTTGGCGATCCGCTGGATCATCGGCGGCGCCAGGGGCCGCAAAGGCACCGAAATGGCGCAAGCTCTGGCCTACGAACTGGCCGACGCCTATAAAGGCGAAGGCGGTGCAGTTCGTAAGCGCGACGAAGTGCACCGCATGGCAGAGGCCAACCGCGCGTTCGCTCACTACCGCTGGTAAGTGCACAGACGCTCATAATGATGGCCTGCCGCGGTATCGCGGCGGGCCATTATATTTAATAAAACGAACATTACCACTATGGCAAGAGACA
This sequence comes from bacterium UBP3_UBA3054, assembly GCA_002366995.1. Lineage (GTDB taxonomy): Bacteria > Auribacterota > UBA3054 > UBA3054 > UBA3054 > UBA3054. Next base: position 3,958 of record DFCM01000077.1, read on the forward strand.
TAGCATTAGAAAAGGTTAGGAATATCGGCATCATGGCACACATCGACGCCGGAAAGACCACCACTACGGAACGCATCCTGTATTTCTCCGGCGTCACCTACAAGCTCGGCGAAGTGCACGAAGGCACCGCCGTGATGGACTGGATGCTGCAGGAACAGGAGCGGGGCATCACCATTACCTCCGCGGCCACGACCTGCTATTGGAAGGAACATCGTATCAACATAATTGATACTCCGGGGCACGTGGACTTCACCATCGAGGTGGAGCGCTCCTTGCGCGTCCTGGATGGGGCGGTAGCTGTCTTTTGCTCCGTAGGCGGCGTGCAGCCGCAAAGCGAGACCGTTTGGCGCCAGGCTCAGAAATACAGCGTTCCCATCATCGCTTTCGTCAACAAAATGGACCGCGTGGGCGCCGACTTCTTCGGCACCATCGAGCAGATGAAGAATCAATTGAACACCAACGCGGTGGCCATCCAGTATCCGATCGGCAAAGAGGACACCTTCCACGGCGCCGTCGACCTTATCAAGATGAAAGCCTACATCTGGCACGACGAATTGAAAGACAACATGTACACCGAGGAAGTGATCCCGGAAGAAATGCTGGAAGTCTGCAAGGAAAAACGCCAGATCCTTCTGGAAGCCGTGGCGGAATGCGACGACGCGCTTTTGGAAAAATATCTGAACGGCGAAGAGCTCGCTGAAGAGGAGATCATGGCGGCTTTGAGAAAAGGCGTCGTTGAAAACAAGATCGTTCCCGTGATGTGCGGCTCTTCCTTCAAGAACAAAGGCATCCGCCTTCTTTTGGACGCCATCGTGGCTTATCTTCCTTCTCCTCTGGACGCCAAGCCGATCGTCGGCATCAACAAGAAAGGAGAGGAAGAGGAAAGGAAGCCCGAAGACGGCCAGCCTTTCTCAGCCCTGGCTTTCAAGATCATGGCCGACCCCTACGTCGGCAAACTGACCTTCTTCCGCGTTTACTCCGGCTCCCTCAAGAAAGGGCAGACGGTCTTCAACGCCAACACCAAAAAGAGGGAGAGGATCGGACGTTTGCTGCAGATGCACGCCAACAACAGGAAAGAGCTTGACGAAGTCCACGCCGGCGAGATCGCCGCGGCGGTAGGTTTGAAGAACGTCAAGACCGGCGAGACCATCTGCGACGAAGGGCATCCCATCATCATGGAATCCCTGAACATTCCTGATCCCGTCATTTCCTTGGCTATCGAGCCGAAATCCAAGGCGGACCGCGACAAGCTTAGTGAATCGCTTTCCAGGCTTTCCGAAGAGGACCCGACCTTCACCGTTTCCACCAACCAGGACACCGGGCAGACCATTATTTCCGGTATGGGCGAACTGCACCTTGACATCATCAAGGACCGCCTCATCAGGGAATTCAAAGTCGACGCTACGGTCGGCCGTCCGCAGGTCGCCTACAGGGAAGCCATCACGGCTTCCACCGAGATCCATTCCCGCTTCGTGAGACAAAGCGGCGGCAAAGGCCAGTACGGCGACGTGCACATCAGATTCGAGCCCCTGGAGCCGGGCGCCGGCTTCCAGTTTGTGGACGAGATAAAAGGCGGCGTGATCCCCGGGGAATTCATTCCCGCGGTCGAGAGGGGACTGAGGGAAGCGATGACTAGCGGCGTGTTTCTGGGATCCCCTTGCAGGGACTTAAAGGCCCCCCTCTTCGCCGGCTCCTTCCACGAAGTCGACTCTTCGGAAATGGCCTTCAAGAT
>DFCM01000019.1:0-5856 GCA_002366995.1 bacterium UBP3_UBA3054
CGCTAATCAAGGCCATGCACGCGCAGTCCGTGAGCGGGGGATATGTGCCTTCCCGGCCGCAAGCAATTGGTGGTTAACTGACTGAAGCGCAGCATTTTAATCGATATGCGAAGGCGACAGTTGATTTTAAAACACACATTTCATACAATAGTGTCTCCTTGAATTGCGCCCTCAAAAAGCGATGTACGGTAACAGGCGCATCTCGAAATGATCAGCCCGGGTAGCTCAGATGGTAGAGCGCGTCCTTGGTAAGGACGAGGTCACGAGTTCAATTCTCGTCTCGGGCTCCATTTCGGGATTGCCTCCATGCGCCGGAGTAAAGGAAAAGACCTTTCCCTATCTGTCATGGCAAGCGACGCGATCAAGCGATAAATTCGAATATTACTCACAGGAGATAAAGACCATGGCAAGAGAAATCATCACTCTGGCGTGCACCGAATGCGGCCGCCGCAACTACACGACCAAGAAAGATCGCAAGAAAACCACGGGCCGTCTGGAACGCAGCAAATACTGCCCCTTCGATCGCAAGCACACCCTTCATCGCGAAACGCGTAGTTAAATAATTTTCCTTGGAACGCGGGGCAGTAGCTCAATTGGCTAGAGTTACGGTTTCCAAAACCGTCGGTTGGGAGTTCGAGTCTCTCCTGCCTCGCCACCAAGAATAAACGAACGCAAAAAATATGAAAGAAGAAGTTAAACTTTCCGCCTGGCAAAGGTTCACGAATTTCTGGCGCGAAGTCGTCGAGGAACTGAAGAAGGTCGACTGGACGAGCAGGGAACAGCTCTGGTCCGCCACCAAGATCGTCATCGTCAGCTCGCTCGTCATGTCGGCGTACCTTTTCGCCTTGGACGCTCTTTTCTCCTGGCTTCTGAAATTCGCCAAGTAATATTTTATGGCTCCTCAGGAAGAAAAACACGAATACAAGTGGTATGTGCTGAATACCCTTTCCGGCCAGGAATTCCAGGCTGAGCAGCAGCTCAACGAAAGGATACTGCAGTACGGCATGGGCGACTACATTTCGAAAGTCGTCGTGCCCACCGAAAAAGTTCAGGATATCCGGAACGGCAAGAAGCGCGTCTACACGCGCAAATTCTATCCCGGATATATTCTTATTTATATGGAAATGACCAGCGAAGCCTGGCAGTTGGTGAAGAAGACCAACGGCGTGATCGGCTTTCTCGGCGGTGACAAACCCAAAGCTCTCACTGACAGTGAAGCCGAGGAAATGTTCGCCCAGCTCGAGGCCTCTAAGGAACGTATCGCGCCTAGGATCTCTTTTGTGGTCGGCGACCGCGTCAAGGTCACGAACGGCCCCTTCGACGGCTGCGACGGCCTTGTGGAAGAGATCGACGAGGAGCGGGGCAAACTCTCCGTTTCCGTCATGGTCTTCAACCGCAGCACCAAGGTTGAGCTGGAAAGCTGGCAGGTGGAGAAAAGCGAAGCCTGACCGGGAATATAAAGAACAAAGCAATCCTTAATAAGGGAGATTAAATATGCCTCCAAAAAAAGTGACCGGTTTGATCCGTTTACAAATTAAGGCCGGACAGGCTAATCCGGCGCCGCCTATCGGCCCCGCTTTGGGCCAGCACGGCGTTAACATCATGGCTTTCTGCAAAGAGTTCAACGCCCAGACCAAGGACAAGGAACCCGGCTTGGTGACCCCTGTCGTCATCACCGTCTACCAGGACAAGTCCTTCACCTTCATCATGAAGGAGCCCCCTGTGGCCGTGCTTATCAAGAAAGCCGCCGGTATCGAGACCGCTTCCGGCGTCCCGAACCGCGAAAAGGCCGGCAAGATCACCAAGAGCCAGGTCAGAAAGATAGCCGAACAGAAAATGAAAGACCTCAACGCCCGCACTGTTGAAGCCGGGATGCTGATGGTCGAAGGTACCGCCCGCAGTATGGGCGTGGATGTCATCGGGGACTAATTGTATTAGATCCTCATAATTTACCCCGCGCCGCAAGGCCGGGGGAGCGTAAAAGGAAAACGCGTTTATGTCTACTAGCAAAAGACACAGTGCCAACAAGGCCAAAGTCAATCGCACTGGGCTGTACAAGCTCCAGGACGCCCTGACCGAGGTCCTTGCCCAATCCGGCACGAAGTTCGACGAGTCGCTGGACGTGCAGATGCTTTTGGGCGTTGATCCCAAAAAGGCCGAACAGGCCGTGCGCGCTACGGTGGTGCTCCCGAACGGCACAGGCAAAACTGTGCGCGTTCTGGTGTTCGCTACCGGCGCGGACGTTGACGCAGCCAAAGCGGCCGGCGCCGAATACGCCGGGTTGGAAGAGCTGGTGGCCAAGATCCAGGAAGGATGGACCGACTTTGACGTCGCCATCGCCACTCCTGCCACCATGCGCGAAGTCGGCAAGCTTGGTAAAGTCTTGGGTCCCCGCGGACTCATGCCTACTCCCAAGGCCGGCACCGTGACCGCCGATGTGACGACCGCTGTCAACGAATTCAAAGCCGGTAAGGTGGAATTCCGTCTCGACAAGCAGGCCGGTCTGCATTGCGCTGTCGGTAAAGTCAGTTTCGGCAAAGATAAGCTCCTTGAGAACATCAGGACTTACCTCAACGCCGTCATCAAAGCTCGTCCCCAGACTCTCAAGGGAGCCTATATTCTGAAGCTTGCCATCAGTTCGACGATGGGCCCGGGTTACCGGATCGACGTCGCCGACGCTGAACGTGAGGCGATGCTCTAAACAATTAAGGACGAATAATCATGCGTATTGAAAAAACATATATAGTGCGCGACATGCAGGAGAAGTACCAGAAGAGCACGCTCTTGGTGGTCACTTCCTACCACGGCATGAAGGCGCAGCAGAACGGCGCCATCCGCACCAGCATCGCTGAAGCCAAAGGCACGTTCCACGTTGTCCCCAACCGTCTTCTGAAGCTCGCCCTTCCCGAAACCGCGGAAGAGAAATTCAAAGACAGTCTGACCGGCGCCAACGCCCTGGCCGCCACTGACGGCGACCTGGTCGAACTGGCCAAGGCCATCAAAAAATTCGCTGATGACAATAAGAACTTCGAGATCCGCTGCGGTCTTCTGGAGCTCTCCCGTTATCTGACGGCCGACGAAGTGAAGGCCCTTGCTGCCCTGCCCTCCAAAAAGGCTCTCTACAGCATGCTGGTCTCCGCCTTGCAGGGCCCGATCAGAAAGCTGGCCTGCTTCGGCAACGTTCTTATCACCAACACGGTCCGCGTTCTGGACCAAGTCGCTCAGAAGAAAGGCGAAGGCGCTGCCGCGCCCGCTGCCGAGTAAGCCTGGGTTTAGTTCTTTTACATTCGCATTTACGCACTCAGTTAACTTTTAAGCCTCAAACAAGTTACTGACAACATAACTACAAATTGCCCATAAAATATTTGGGTAAAGGAGAATCACTATGGCCTCTGAAAAAATCGAAGCCCTTATTTCCACCATCGACACGCTCACCGTTCTGGAACTCAACGAACTGGTTAAAGCCTTAGAAGAAAAATACGACGTCACCGCCGCCGCCCCCGTCGCCATGGTCGCCGCTGGCCCGGCCGCTGCCGCCGCTCCCGCTGAAGAAGAAAAGACCGAATTCGACGTCATTCTGACCGGCGCCGGCTCCAACAAGATCGCCGTCATCAAAGAAGTGCGTGCCATCACCGGTTTGGGCCTCAAAGAAGCCAAAGACCTGGTCGACAATCCGCCGAAGCCCCTCAAAGAGGCCGCTTCCAAGGACGACGCTCAGGCCATCAAGAAACAGATCGAAGCCGCCGGCGGCACCGTCGAGCTCAAGTAATCTATTTCTGGCGCTCTCCCGCTTTGGCGGGAAATTGATGCATAACGTGGCGGGGGAAACTTTTCCCCCCTCCACGTTGTGTTTTGTCTAAAACAATAAAAGTTTCCCCACTACATGAAACGCACGAAAAAAGGCAATATAGAGGAAGTTTACTGCGGTAAATTCGGCGAATTCCCCCTGCCGCCCCTGACGGCGGTCCAGCGTGATTCCTACGCCAAATTCCTGCAGCGCGATAAAATGCCCGAAGAACGCGAAATGGAAGGCCTGCAGCTTCTGTTCACCAAGGCTTTCCCCATCATCAGCAACAACAAGAAGCTGGAGATGCATTTCGTACACTATTCTTTCGGCGCTCCCAAATATACCATTGACGAATGCAAACGCCGCGGAAAAACTTACGAAGTTCCCATCAAGGCGATGCTTCGTGTCAAAGGGAAACTTGGTTCCGAGGAAGTCGTCAAGGAGCAGAATGTCAATCTTGGCATGATCCCGATGATGACCGACAACGGCACCTTCATCATCAACGGCGTGGAACGCGTCATAGTCAGCCAGCTGCAGCGCTCCCCGGGCATCTATTACCTGGAAAACACCCACCCGACCGGCGTGCCCCTTTTCGGCTTCACGCTGATCCCGAGCCGCGGTACCTGGCTGGAGGCCACTTTTGACCTCAAAAACAACATTTACATCAGCGTCGACCGCCGTCACACCAGACGCAGAGTGAGGGCGACCACGCTTCTGAGAGCTTTGGGTTTCGAGAGAGACGAGGATCTCTTAGACCTCTTCTACAAGGTCGGCGACCGCAAGATCTCCGAGACCAACAACAAGAACCTTGAGGGCCTTTTCCTCGGCCAGAAACTGACCGTCGGCAACGTCACCCTCGAAAAAGCCACGGAACTCACCGACGAGATCCTTGAGGAGCTCCTCAAGGCCGGCGTCTCCAGCGTCAAGGTTTACGACGCTCCGGCCGGTTCTCCCGTGCTCCGCATGATCTCTGACGAGAACGAAGAGTACAAGCAGAGATTCTCCGCCAAGAACGACGTTCCAGGCAACCGCCGCAAAGAAGCTTTGCGCGAGATCTACCACCGCTTCCAGCCCGGCGAGCCCTTCAGCCAGGAACAGGCTGAAAGAGCGCTCAGGCGCTTGTTCTTTGAGCCCGCCTCCTACGATCTTTCGGATGTCGGCCGTTACAAACTGAACGGCAAACTCGGACTTCCGATGGACGAAGAAGAGGAAAAGCGCACGACATTGAACGAAAACGACATCGTCGAAGCGTTGGCTTACCTTCTCGATCTGGCGGCCGGCAAAGAAAAATCCAGCAAGCACGGCGAAATAGTCAAGATGGACGACATCGACCACCTTGGCAACCGCCGCATCCGTCCGGTCGGCGAACTGGTGGCCAACCAGTGCCGCATCGCCCTGGCCAGGATGGACCGCTATATCAAAGACCGCATGACGAACCAGACGGCCAGCCAGCAGCAGGAGATCCCGCAGCCTGAGAAACTCATCAACCCGAGGATCCTCTCCAACCTTATGCGCGATTTCTTCGGCCGCTCCCAGCTCTCCCAGTTCATGGATCAGCTGAACCCCTTGGCCGAACTGACCCATAAGCGCCGCCTTTCCGCATTGGGCCCCGGCGGCTTGAACAGAGACCGCGCCGGCTTCAAAGTCCGCGACGTGCACAACAGCCACTACGGCCGCATCTGTCCTATTGAGACTCCTGAAGGCGCCAACATCGGTCTTATCGCTTCCATGAGCACGTACATGAAGACCAACAAGTACGGCTTTATGGAAACGCCTTACCTTAAAGTTGAAAACTGCAAAGTGACGGACAAAGTCGTTTATTTGCCCGCTCACGAAGAAGAAAAATATACCATCGCCCAGGCCAACGCGCTTAGGGACAAAGACGGCAAGTTCGTCAAGAAAGAAGGTATCAAGGCAAGAAAGAACGGCGACTTCAAAGAAGTGAAGGCTACGGAAGTCGAGTACATCGACGTTTCTCCGAAGCAGATCGTCTCCATCGCCGCAGGCCTCATTCCCTTCCTCGAACACGACGACGCCAACCGAGCGCTCATGGGTTCCAACATGCAGCG
>DFCM01000019.1:5934-8311 GCA_002366995.1 bacterium UBP3_UBA3054
AACATGCAGCGTCAGGCCGTGCCCCTTCTGACCACGGAAGCCCCGATGGTCAGGACCGGTCTTGAAGGCGTCGTGGCCAGGGAATCCGGCGCTGTCCTGACCGCCAAGATCGACGGCGTGGTCAAGGAAAGCGACGCGATACACATCGTCATAGAAGGCAAGAACGGCCAGACGCAGGTCGAAGAGCTTCTGAAATTCAAGCGTTCCAACGCCGGCACCACCATAAACTATCATCCTTACGTCAAGTCCGGCGACAAGGTCAAAGTTGGCGACGTTATCGCCAACGGCCCCGCCACGGCGGACGGCGTCCTCAGTTTGGGACGCAACATCCTCTGCGCTTACATGCCTTGGGAAGGCTACAACTTCGAGGACGCCATCGTCATTTCCGAAAGAGCGCTGAAAGAGGACTTCTACACCTCCGTGCACATCGAGAGCTTCGACTGCATAGTCGCCCAGACCAAACTGGGCGCTGAAGAAACGACCCGCGACATCCCGAACGTGGGCGCGGAAGCCCTGGCCAGACTCGATTCCGAAGGTATCGTCATCCCCGGCACCGAAGTGAAGCCCGGCGACATTTTGGTCGGCAAGATCACCCCGAAGAGCGAGACCGAACTGAGCCCCGAGGAACGCCTCCTCAAGGCCATCTTCGGCGACAAGGCCGCGGACGTCCGCGACGCCTCTTTGAAAGTCCCTGCCGGCACCTACGGCGTCGTCATGCACGTCGACGTTTTCCGCCAGAAATCCAAAGACGCCCAGCGCGACAAGACCCTGGAAAAGAAGCTCCAGAAGGAAGCGACCGACAGGCGCGCCAAACAGGAAGACGAGATCCAGGAATGGTACAGAACGGAGCTTGACAAGATCTGCTCTGAAAAGCTCAAAGGCGCCATCATCGACGAACAGACCGGCGACATCCTGGCCGACAAAGGACAAACTGTCCCGCCCGACGTGAAAGTCATCATCAGGACCAAGAAGTCCCTGGTCGGCTTCGACGTGGAAGACAAAGAATTCGCCAGCCGCGTCAACCGTCTGCATTATCAGCTCGATTATAGGAAAGAAGAGCTGGCCGCCCAGTATGCCCGCGAAATAGACACCATCAAGCGCGGCGACGACATGGACAGCCACATGCTGAAGATGGTCAAAGTTTACATCGCCATCAAGCAGAAACTGCAGGTCGGCGACAAGATGGCCGGCCGCCACGGCAACAAGGGCATCGTTGCCAAGATCCTGGCCGAGGAGGATATGCCGTTTATGGAAGACGGCACCCCGGTCGACATCGTTTTGAACCCCTTGGGCGTGCCTTCCCGTATGAACGTCGGCCAGATCATGGAAGCCCACCTTGGCTGGGCTTGCCGCATGCTGGGCCTGGTCGCGACGACCCCGGTCTTCGACGGCGCCACGGAAGAAGATATCGAGACGCTCCTTAAGGAAGCGAAAGAGCAGGCCAAGAAGAACGACAAGAAGAAAGACGCGCACCTTTGCGCGACCAGCCTTGAGCCTGAACTCGGCAAAGTGACGCTTTACGACGGCAGGACCGGCGAAGCCATGTACCAGAAAGTGACGGTGGGGTACACCTACTTCATGAAACTGGGGCATTTGGTCGCCAACAAGATCCACGCCCGCGCCACCGGTCCTTACTCCCTCGTCACGCAGCAGCCCTTGGGCGGCAAAGCCCAAAGCGGCGGCCAGCGTTTCGGCGAAATGGAAGTTTGGGCCCTGGAAGCTTACGGCGCCGCCTACACTTTGCAGGAAATGCTGACGGTCAAATCCGACGATACGGAAGGCCGCAAGAAGACCTACGAATCCATCACGAAGGGCAACTGCGCCCTGGAAGCTTCCACGCCGGAATCTTTCAACGTTTTGGTAAAGGAACTCAGGGCCGCCTGCCTTGACGTCAGAACCGAGAAGAAGTAAACCAACTATCGCAGGATAGCAAAAATATGATGAAGTTTGATTCGGACAACGAATTCGAGAACGCCGTAACGGAAGAAGACATCCTGGAAAGCAGCGACGAGCTGACCAGCGATATCGCCGACACCATAGCGGCCGATGAAACTCTCTTTGACGAAAGCGAAACGGGGAACGAGAAGATCTCCATCTCCGACGATTCCGAAGAAGAGCAGCCCTTCGACATGTGGAGCCATCCGGTCAGGGAGAACCAGTTTGACAAAGTGACCGTCAACATCGCTTCCCCCGACACTATCCGCTCCTGGTCTCACGGCGAAGTGAAAAATCCCGAGACCATCAACTACCGCACTTACAAACCCGAGCCGGGCGGTCTTTTCTGCCAGCACATCTTCGGGCCGGTCAAAGACTGGGAGTGCGCCTGCGGTAAGTACAAACGCATTAAATACAAAGGCATCGTCTGCGACCGCTGCGG
>DFCM01000066.1 GCA_002366995.1 bacterium UBP3_UBA3054
GCTTTCAACTTCACCTTCGAGGGACTGCACGCCGCGAGAAGCGCGCTTGCGCGCCTGGACGACCTGAGGGAAGCGCTGGAAAAGGAAAAGGCAGGCGGCGGCGACGCTCCCGTTTCCGAGGAATTGAAAGACATATTGGCTGTCTCTTACCAGAAGTGGGAAGAGGCCTTGGACGACGACCTCAACACCAGCGCGGCTTTCGCGGCGCTCTTCGAGGCTGTCAAAGCCATCAACAAGATCAGGCTGGAGAATCCGCTTGGCAAAGCCGGCGCCGAAGCGGCGCTCGCTTTTCTTGACAAGACCGACGAAGTTCTGGCTGTCGCGGAAAAAGACGAGGACTTCCCGCAGCGCGCCAAAGAGCTGGCCATAGAGAGAACGGAGGCCAGGAAGGCCAAGAACTGGGCCAGGGCGGACGAGATCAGAAACGAACTGGCCGCCATGGGCCTAACCGTCGAGGACACCAAAGAGGGTCCCCGTCTTAAGAAATTAGGCTGATGGCTAAAGGATTTTTCATAGCGATAGAAGGCCCCGACGGCTGCGGCAAAAGCACGCAGATCAATTACCTGGCGGAAAACCTAAAAAGCCTTGGCTACGACGTCGTGCTGACGAGGGAGCCCGGCGGAACGAAGCTCGGCGAGGAAGTGAGAAAGCTGCTGCTTCTCAGCAAGGAGGGGAACGTTTCGCCTTACGCGGAATTGTTGCTTTTCGAGGCGGCGAGAGCCCAGCACGTCGAGGAAGTTTTGAAGCCGGCCCTGGAGGACGGCAAGATCGTGATAGCCTCGCGCTACGCCGACGCCACGCGCGCCTACCAGGGCGGCGGACGCAGGCTTCCCATGGCGGAAGTCAAAAGGGCGAACGCGCTGGGCACGCGCGGACTTTGGCCGGACCTTACGATAATAATCGACATCGACAGCGAGGAAGGACTTAGGCGCGTCAAAGGCTGCGCCGAAGGCGCGCCGGGGAAAGATCTGCCTTCCGGCAAACTCGACCGCATAGAATCGGCGGGCTTGGAATTTCACAAGAGAGTGCGCGCGGAATACCTTGTTCTCGCGAAAAGGGAGAGCGACAGGATCTGCCTCGTGGACGGCAGACTGAAAAAGGAAGAGATCGCGGAGATCATAAAAAAGCTTGTGCTGGAGAGACTGAATGCTTGACATTGCCCTTGTGAAAGATTGGCAAAGTTCCGCCTACGCCTCCCTTGAGCAGGCGCTTAAGAGCGACCATCTGCCGCACGCGATCGTTCTCATTTCGCCCGGCGACGTCGGGGAAAAGGAACTGGCGGAAGCCCTGGCGGACCGCCTTGTCTGCGAATCTCCCGGCGAAGGGCTGTCTTGCTGCGGAAAATGCTCCGGCTGCCATCTGCGCTCCCAGGGGACGCACCCGGACGTTTATTACGTGAGGCCGGTCGGCAGGATGCGCGCCATAAGCCCTGAAACGATGGGCGAAATGATGGTTAGCCTGCAGACGAAATCCCTCAAGGGGCGCGCCAAGGTCGTCATAATAGAGCAGGCGGAAGCGCTGACAAAGGAAAGCGCCAACAAGTTTTTGAAAACGCTGGAGGAGCCCTCCTCCAAAACATACTTCATCCTTCTGACCAGCAGGGGAGAAAGGCTGCTTCCGACCATCAAATCGCGCTGCCAGATCATAAGGCTCGTGCCTTTAAGCGAAAGCGCCATGCGCGATGTCTGCAAGGATGAGCTGAAGCTTGGCGAAGCGGAGACAGATTTCGTCGTGAAGCTGAGCAGGGGACGCCGCTCCAAAGCGCTGCAGCTGGCGCCCTCCCTTTCCGAATACAAAAAGGACGCCGCGGATCTTCTCGAGATCTACGGCCTGAGAGAAAGGTCGCTCCCGGCCATCAGGGAATTCTCCGTTCAGAAGTACCGCGCCATGCGGGAGATCAGGGACGGTTGGGAACTCGAGATCACGAAAGCTAAGAAGAAACTCAGCGACGACCTCAAGGACGCCGACCCGAGCGTTAAGAAAGTGGAGCTCCAGAAGCTGGAGGACGCCATGGTGATCGAGAACGCCGAGCTTCTGCAGGACATGAGGGCCGACTGCTACGAGCTTCTGACGGATATCTGGCGCGACATCTGGATCGTCAAATCTGGCGCCGCATCAGATTCCGTGCTTCACGCTTTCCTGCTTCCGCAGCTGAAGCGGGTGGCCGACATCTACACGGAAGAGGAAATAGTAAGGAACATAGACGAGATCAACCTGGTCCGCGGGCCGGCGGTCTTTCTGACCATGCAGTTCGACATAGTTTTGCAGGGGCTGCTGTCAAGGCACATAGCGCCGGCCGAGACCAGGGTGTTTTTGCGCAACGCCATAAAGGCCACAGGACTATAAAATGGAAAACAAGGAAAACGAAATAAACGCCGCATCAGTTCCCAAGCAGCTGATCGCGACCGTAAGGCTCAGACAATACGGCAACACTGACTACTACAACATCGACGTTCCCGACGCCAAGACGGGAGACTGGGTCATAGTCGGTGCGGAAAGGGGAATAGACTGCGGGCGCATCATGGCCTTGGAGGAAATGGAGAACATCCAGCTCCTGGAGTACCAGAGAGTCGTGAGGATCTGCACGGAGGAGGATATGGCCGTGATCAGGCAGAACCATCTGGACGCCGTGGCGCAAATGAAATTCTGCCAGGATTCCGCCAACGCGCTGAACCTGACCATGAAGATCATAAACGCGGAGTACGTTTACGACCGCACCAAGATAATCTTCTATTTCGCCGCGCCGGAAAGAGTGGACTTCCGCCAGCTCGTCCGCGACCTCGCCAAGGAGCTGCACATCAGGATCGAGCTCCATCAGGTCGGGATCCGCGACGAGATGCGCATCTCCGGCTGCATCGGCTGCTGCGGCAGGGAAGCCTGCTGCGCCAACTGGATCCATGAGTTCGTGCCGGTCAACATCAGGATGGCGAAACTTCAGCAGATCCAGCTGCATCCCGCCAAACTTTCGGGCGCCTGCGGCCGTCTCAAATGCTGCCTGGCTTACGAGCAGCGCAATTACCGCGACCTCGAGCAGCAAATTCCCAGGAAGGGCCAGATCGTCAGGACGGAAAACGGCACAGGCGAAGTCGTCGACAATTCGCTCTTAGCCGGCACCGTCACTCTCAAGATGGACGACGGCTCCATCGTCACGCTGCCCTTCGCCGACGTCACCGTCGTATCGAGGACCAAGAGCAGAGCCAAAGTGAGAACGCAGAAGCGCCGCCGCAGGGAAGACGAGGAGAACATGAGCGACAAAGATTACGAGCAGGATCTTCTGCGCAAGATAGCCGACCTCGAAGAGGAAGACGAATAAGGCATGCGCAGCGGGTGCGTTTTGACACTGGGTTTTTTCGACGGCGTTCATCTTGGGCACCTGGCCCTTTTGAAACGCCTGAAGGAACTTTCCCGCAAATTAGGGGCGCCGAGCCTCGTGCTCACTTTTGACGCGCGTCCCGTTTTCCGTTCGGAATTGCTGCTGACCAGCATCGAGGAACGCGTGGCGCTCCTTAAGTCGGCTGGCGTCGACGAAGTGGTGGTGGAGCCTTTCACCGAGGAATTCGCCTCGCTTTCCCCTGAGGCGTTCCTTAAGGAAGTGGTGTGCGAGAGATTCAACGCCAAGCTCGTTTTGGCGGGCTACGACTGCCGCTTCGGAAAGGACAGGGCGGGGGACATCGCGCTCCTGAAAGCGCTCGCCCCAAAACTCGGCTTTTTGTGCGAGGAGGAGCCGCCTTTCCTGCTTGACGGACAGATCGTGAGCTCGACGCTCTGCCGCGAGCTCTTAAAGGAAGGCAAATTTTGTGAATTAGCGTCGGCGCTCGGACGCCCCTGGGCGCTCACGGGCGAAATAAGGCCCGGCAAGGGTCTGGGGCGTAAACTTGGATACCCGACCGCCAACATAGGCCTAAACGGGCTCCTGACGCCGCAAAAAGGCGTTTACAGCGCCAAATACGAACTGGAAGGCCGAAGCGGGAAAGCTTTGATGTACCTGGGGGACAGGCCGACTTTTGAGGAGAAGGGGGAAACGATGGCGGAGATCTATCTTCTCGATCTTTCCGAAGACATCTACGGCGAGAAACTGAAAGTCATGCCGGAAAGATTTCTGGGGCCGGAAAAGCGCTACGGAAGCGCGGAGGAATTGAAAGAGGCCATCGCCGGTTTCGTTAGGCAGGCGGCGCTTTAGTGTTTCGCGCCCTTGCGCTCCATCAGGTTCCCGCACTGCGGGCAGCGCACGAATTTATCCTCTTTGTCGACCGTGAAGTGATAAAGGCAGATGTCGCATTCGCACATCGTTTTCTGCGTGGGCACGACTTTCTTGGGATAGCTCTTCTCGTCGTCGTAGAGCCATAAGATCATGATTATGGTCAAAGGGACGCAGAGGAAGTAGGTGATCAGCGATATAAGGGAAACGGAGATCATTTCAGAATTATCACCTGCAGAGGCGGCCTTTCGGGAGGCATCTCGCGCTGGGGTTCCTCGACCTTTAGCCCGAGGGCGAGCATGACTATGATGATAAGGGAAACGGCCAGCGAAAGCGCCAGTATTTTTCCCTGCCTTCTTGTCCGGACTTTCGGAATATAAAATTTCAGTTCCCGCATCAGAACGGCTCGCGGTTGAAGAAATTCCAGACGGTCTCGTTGCTCTTGTCGTTCTTGAGCTCCTGCGGCGAGGCCAGGGCCGTCATGGTCTTCTTTTCAACGTCAAGGAAGAGGACGCGCTGCGCCACGGTGAAGATGCTGTCCAGTTCGTG
>DFCM01000060.1:0-1665 GCA_002366995.1 bacterium UBP3_UBA3054
TACGGCTGCCGCGAATCCCTAACGGACGGCATCAAGCGCGCCACCGACATTATGCTGGCCGGCAAGATCGTCTGCGTCTGCGGCTACGGCGACGTCGGCAAAGGCTGCGCGCAGGCCATGCGCGGCCAGGGCGCCAGAGTGCTCGTCACCGAGATCGACCCCATCTGCGCGCTTCAGGCCGCCATGGAAGGATATGAAGTGACGACCGTCGAGGACGCCCTCGACAAGGCCCAGATCTTCGTGACCGCGACCGGCAACTGCCACATCATAACGCTTGAGCACATGCAGAAAATGAAGGACCAAGCCATCGTCTGCAACATCGGTCACTTCGACAACGAGATCGAAATGGACAGACTGGAAAAATGTCCGGGCGTCAAGACCTACAACATCAAACCGCAGGTGGACGGCTGGGTCTTCCCTGACGGGCACACCATCTTCATCCTTGCCGGCGGCCGCCTTGTGAACCTCGGCTGCGCCACCGGACATCCTTCCTTCGTGATGTCGAATTCCTTCACCAACCAGTGCCTCGCACAGCTGTCGCTCTGGCAGGAGCAGCATAAGGTCGGCGTCACCATGCTGAGCAAAAAGCTCGACGAGGAAGTCGCCAGGCTGCATCTTAAGAAGCTGGGCGTCAAACTGACCAAGCTCACGAAAGAACAGGCCGACTACATCGGCGTTCCCCAGGAAGGCCCCTTTAAAAGCGATTTCTACCGGTATTAAAATTTTCAAGCGATGCCCTCTTTTTCCCAGGAATATCTCGAAAAAGTCAAGAGCGCCAATCCCATCCAGGATGTGATCGGCGAGCGCATCGCTTTGACCAAAAACGGCAAGAATTTCAAAGCCTGCTGCCCTTTCCACAACGAAAAGACGCCCTCCTTTTTCGTCACGCCGGACAGAGGCATCTTCAAGTGCTTCGGCTGCGGCAAAGGCGGCAACGTCTTCCAGTTCCTGATGGAATACGAAGGTCTCTCCTTTCCGGAGTCGGTGGTGAAGCTGGCGGAGCGGGCGAACATTCCGCCGGAAGACGGCGCGTCCTTCGGCGACAAGGAAAAAGCGGAGATGGCTTTCCGCCAGAATCATCTGAAAAGACTGGCGAAGATCAATCTGACCGCCCTGGACTTTTTCCAGCGCAGCCTCGCCCTTGGCGCCGGAAAAGAAGCCAGGGAATATCTCGAGAACCGCAAGGTCTCACAGGATGCGATAAGAGCCTACCGCATCGGCTTCGCCCCGGATTCCTGGGACGAACTGTGCACGCTTCTCAGGAAGGAAGGTTTCCGCGACGAGGAGATCATAGCGAGCGGACTCGCCCTTCCGAGCCAGGAAGGCAAAGGCTGCTACGACAGGTTCAGGAAAAGGGTGATGTTCCCCATCTGGGACCACGCCGGGACATTAGTCGCGTTCGGCGGCCGCGCAATCGACGGGTCGGAACCGAAATATCTCAACACCGCCGAGACCGAGATCTATAACAAGAGCAAGGTCCTTTTCTCCCTTAATTTCGCCAAGAACCCCATTGCCGAACTAAAGAAAACGGCCATCCTCTGCGAAGGGTACCTGGACGTCGTGATGCTGGCGCAGAACGGTTTCGTCAACGCCATCGCTTCCTGCGGCACAAGCCTGACGAAAGAGCAGGCGCGTCTCATCAAGCGCTTCGCCGACACCTGCCTC
>DFCM01000060.1:1817-3575 GCA_002366995.1 bacterium UBP3_UBA3054
TCCGAAGCCGGATTGAAAGTCTACGTCGTTCCCCTGAAAGAGAACGAGGACCCCGATTCCTTCCTGAAGAAATACGGCAAGGAGGCTTTTGAGAAACTGCTTACGGAAAAGCTTTCGGCCTTCTCTTTCGCCATGCAGTGCTCTGCCAGCGAAAAGGACATGGACGATCTTCAGGAACGCTACGCCGTCTGCCTTGAGATGTTCCCCTACCTTATGAGCGCCGGCAGCGAAGGCCTCAGGCAGGAATTGATAAAGGAGCTTTCCGACTTTACGCGCGTTCCCATTTCCTCCATAAACCTCGACTTCACCGCTTATCAGAAGAAGCAGAAAAATCCCCTGAAACGCGGAGCGAAAAAGGAAGAGGTCGCGCCGGAACTCAAAGAGGAGGCGCTTCCGGAACTCAGGTCGTCGAGCGCCGAGAAGCTTCTCATCGCGCTGATATTCAGCTTCGGGGAAGCGATGGATTACATCTTCGAAAACCTGGAGCTGGAAGCCATCGGCAATCCCCTTCCCGCTTCCCTGGCCTTCAAGGCCCGGGAGCAGAAACGGAACGGAGAATGGAAAGGCTTCGACAACTTCCTGCTCTCCTGCGACGACGTCGCCAGGGATTTTTTGACCGACGCGCTGGTCTCCGTTCCTTTGCCTCAGAAAGAGAACGGCCCCTTCTGGAAGCGCTCCTGCGACGACTGCATCATGGCGATCAAGGAAGCGCATTACCGCGGCGAGCTCTCCCGCCTTAAAGAGCGTATGAAAATGACAAGCGATCCGGAGGTCCTGAAGGAGCTCCTGGAAAAGACGAAACTTTACAACGAAAAACTGCGCGGCGTAAACCGCATAAGAACATTTAACTCCATGGCCAAAGAAAAAAGAGATGACGAACAGACAGATTAAATTAGCCGTGTTTGCGGCAGTGACGATTGCCATCGGCCTTACCTCCATACCCAAAGCCGCCGAAACCCAGGTGCCCCAGATCGACCAGCTGGAGGGCGAGCATCTTTCCGGGATGATGGTCTTCACCATGCAGCAGCACCTTGAGCACCACCGCCCGACTCCCGAGATAAACATCAACACGCTGTCCAACTTCGTCAACACTCTGGATCCGGCTCGCATTTTCCTCCTTTCCAACGAGGTGGCGCAGATCCACTCCCAGAGATTGAGAATGCTGACGGCCTTCAGGGACAACCGCTGGGACTTCGTCACCAATTTTTACCAGAGCGTCTTCATGCCCAATGTCAGGGCCTCTTATGACCACGCCGTCGAGATCCTCTCCAATACGAATTACGTCCCCGACACCTCGCTCAAGATCCCCATTGACGTGAAAAACATAAGTTTTCCCGTCACCCCCGAGGACAGGAACAAATATCTCGAGAGCACGCTGGCCTACCAGGTGGCCTTTATGGAATCCATGGGCGAAGCGAGAAGCAACGCCTGCCAGAAAGTCAGGAAACGCCGCGAGCGCATCCTGAAATATTTCTCCGAAATGGATTATCACGAGCAGTTCGGACTCTTCATGAACGCCTTCTGCTCGGCGCTCGACCCGCACACCAGTTATTTCCCGCCGGACGACATGGAGGATTTCAACATCAGCATGTCGCTTTCCCTGGAGGGCATCGGCGCCACGCTTAG
This sequence comes from bacterium UBP3_UBA3054, assembly GCA_002366995.1. Lineage (GTDB taxonomy): Bacteria > Auribacterota > UBA3054 > UBA3054 > UBA3054 > UBA3054. The sequence goes on from DFCM01000060.1 coordinate 3,444, forward strand.
AAGCGACGACGGCTACGTCGTCATTTCCGAACTGACCCCGGGCAGCCCGGCCGACAAATGCGGCAAGCTGAAACCCGGCGACAAGATCATCGCCGTCGCCCAGGGCGAAGGCGGCGAGTTCGTCGACGTTGT
>DFCM01000087.1 GCA_002366995.1 bacterium UBP3_UBA3054
AGCTCCTTGGCTTTTTCGACCGCCTGGCAGTAATCCTCTTTCGTCATGTTGCTCGTCAGCTTTATCTCTTCGGACCTCATGACTTCAGGCTCCAGTTCGGAAACCGGCAGCGGGGCGGTCATGCGCTCCCTTATGGCGGCGATCCTTTCCCCGGCGTATTTGTAGGCGCTATTCGCGTCGCTGAAATCGTTTCTTCTTACCGAGACTATGATCATGACGGTGTGCTTCATCGTGTCGAAGACGATCATTTCCCTTGTCAGCATGAAGAGCGCTTCCGGCCTGTCTTCCTTTTTCTCGCGCAGCGGGATCTTCTCGAATTCGCTCACGATTTCGTAGTCGAGGCTGCCGACGGCGCCCCCGAAAAGGGGAGGAAGGCCGGGATAAGTCAGGGCCTGCGCTTCCTTCATAAGGGAGCGCAGCGCGAAGAAGCCTTTGCCCTTTTCGCCGAGCGCTTCTTTCGGTTTGCCGGGAGAGGAGAGGTAAGCCTGGCCGTCTTCCACCGTGAAGATGCCGTAAGGGTTGACGCCTATGATGGAGTAGCGTCCGAAGCGCTCGCCGCCTTCCACCGATTCCAGGAGAAAAACGTGCTTTTCCTCCGCGAAGCGCCGAAGCACCGAGACCGGCGTCTCGAGGTCGGCCAGGAACTCCCGGCAGACCGGGATGAACTCGGCGCCCGTGCCCATACTTGCGAATTCATTAAAGCTTGGTTTCATAATTTTTATTTAGGTTTGATTGTTAAGCGAAAAAAAGAAGAGGGCCCCGCTTTTTCAAGCGGGGCCCTCTTGCTTCAACTTCTACTTGGTCTGCTTTCAGCTGCGAGGAAACGACCCGGCTTGAAAAAGCCCGGTGAAAGCATACCACCACCAGAAGTTTAATTTAGTGTTCATGAAAAATGGTTTCCTCGATTGTTCGCCGAAAATATTAGCACTTATTTTTTGATTTTGCAAGCGGAGCAAAAATTCAGGCGTTCGCGAGGTTGTCATTCAGGAACTCTTTGTAAGCGGAGGCGACCTTTATGGGGCCGGCGATCTTGATCCCGCCTCTGAAGGTGGAGAGCCAGCTGAAGAAGGTCGGGGCGACGGAAACGGACACGACGGTCTCGGCTTCCGTTTCGCTGACTTCCTTGCATTCCAGCTTCTCGCCGAACTGGTCGAAGATCATTTCCGCGAGATCCTTTCGGAAGCGCAGGTTCACGTTCTCGGTCTCGCCCGTGAACATGTCTATCACTTCCGACAGATATTTGGTGATGTCTTTCCTTTTTTCAAGTTCCGCTTTCTTGGCGGGAAGCTTCTCCTCAACCATAACTTCAGTCATGCGGTCCACGCGGAATTTGATGATCCCGTCTTTCTCGCCGCGGCACATGCAGTAGTACTTGTCGTCGTTGACCACCAGCGAAAGCGGAGTCGCGAAGTACCTTTCGCCGCCTTTCCTCGCCACGCGCTCGCCCTCATAGTTAAGGTCGTTGTAAACGAAGGAGATCTTTTTCTCTTTCGTCAGCGCCTGCCTTATGGCCTCGACCGAATCGAATATCTCGAGGTTATTGCGCTTTTTCACATTGAAGAGGATGTAATTTTCCCTCACTCTTTTGGCCAGCTCTTTGCCGCCGATCCTCGAGAGCTTCTTGACGAAGAACTCCGTCATGCTGTCGGAGAGGAAGGAGGCCGCCTGGACCGTGTCGATGAGCATCTTTATCTCGGTGTCGCTCAGGGCTCTGGAAAGAATGTAGTAGCCGTTCTTGCGGCCGACTTTGGTCTTTTTCACATGGAAGGTCTCCATAAGGAGCCTCATGTCGTTGCCGAAGGTCCTCCTTTCGCACATGATGCCGTGCTTTTTCAGTTCGGCCGTAATGTCATCCATGGTAAGGGGATGCTTCTCGGTTGCCGAGCTGCGCAAAAGTTCCATCATGTAGAGGAGTTTGATCTTGTTTCCGTCTTTTTTTGTGCGTTCAGATTTCTTTGTCATGGTGCTACCTAATTTAATAGTGGTTGTCCCCATTTTACCATATTTTTAAAAAAATCAATAGGCTTATTGGGAAAATATTTTCCCATTTAAGAAGGGGCCTTGAAAAGACCTTTTTCAACCGGTTACTAACAAACTACTCACAGCTTATCCACAGGAAAGTCACGAAAATATGCACACTTAGCCAGACAGCGGTCTTACTTTTTAGCTTGTAGAGACTTAGGTTGGGAAAGGCGCGGGAACGCGAAATCAACCTTTACTTTTACCCTGCGCTATGGTAGAATGACCCATATAATTTTGAACTAAAATTTGACTTAAAAATTCCACCCTCTTTCGGGATATATCATGAGTGATCGCATATTGAGTTTTATATTGGCGATGGGCTTAGCCTGCCTTTCGCTTACGGCCGCCGAAGAGTCGGCCTATGAGGCCGGCAATGGCGCGCCGGCTGATTTTGCCTTGGGAACCGAACCCTGGTTCATCACTCCCGTGCCCGATGGGGAACAGGCGGTAGTGGAAGCTTTGGAGTTTTCTTACACGAGCAACACGATCCTGCGCGCCACAGGAAACGTCGTTTTGGCTTACGGTGACTACAGAGTCTATTCCGATTCCGTCGAGTACAACACGGTGACGAAGATCCTGACTTCTCCCGGCTGGACACGCGTCACTTACGTGGCGCCCGAAGATCTTTACGAAGCGATGAACAAAACAAGCATCGCGATCGATAACGAGATGGGCCCCTTCTGCTACGAGATCCTGGGCGAGAACGTGATCTTCAACCTCGAGAACTACGCCGGCCAGTTCGAGAACGCCCACGCCAAGGTGGACTTCGGCAATTTCAAGGATCTTGAGGAAGGCCGCTGGTACGAGAAGAAATGGTACATCTACGGCAAGACGCTCGTAAAGGATCCCTATGAGAACGTCCTGCACGTGACGGACGGCCGCTGCACGACCTGCCCGCCGGAATACAAGTCCGCCCTGTACAGCTTCGAGGCCAAAGACATCACCGTCGCGGTCCCGGACCTCAAAAATCCCATGGAGCAGAGCCGCGTCACCGCGAGGAACTGCCTCGTGAAGTTCGAGGGCGTGCCCTTCCTGTGGCTGCCGCAGGTGACCTACACGCCGAGCGAAGACGACAATCCCTTCCCCGTTCAGGTCAAGGCCGGCTACGATTCCAGAAAAGGCGGCTTCTTTGATCTGGCCCTGGACGTCTACCACAGCAAAGATCTTCGTTTGACGCCGCACATTGGCTATTACTCCAAGCACGGCATCAGTTTCGGCCTCGACGGCTCGTACAACGTCGTCTTCACGAACGTCACGACGGTCGCCGGCGAATGGGAATCCTTCTTCATCGACGACACCGCGCGCCGCTTCATCCAGGAAAAGGACAAGCACAACAAGAAGGACGAAAAGCAGTTCCGCTACCGCTTCCTCTGGACGCACGTGCAGACCTTCGGCCCGGGCGCCGGCTGGCTCAACAGAGGCCTTCTGTCCTGGCAGATCGACGTCATGAAAGACATGGACGTCGTGCATGAATTCTACCGCGAGGACTACAACCGCTACGGACAAAGGGACACCTGGCTCGACTTCACGATCCCGATCGGCGAGGACAACGAAGTCAGCTTCTACGCCGTCAAGCAGGTCAACAGCTTCTACACGACTTACGAGCGGCTGCCTGAACTGAGGCACGTCTTCAGGAAGCGCAGGATAATGGAGCTGCCGGCCTTGAAAGTTCCCGTTTACTACGAGAGCAAGACGACCGCCGGTTATTACCATTACGTCCAGAGCGACAAGCAGGACGCGCACGCTAGTTATACGATGTGGCAGGCCCAGACGGACCATAAGATCTCGATGCCGAAGCGCTTCTTCAACTTCCTGAACGTCGAGCCGTACGTCGGCTTCGCGATGGACTTCGGCAACATCAACAACTACAACGATGGCGAAGAGTACGACTACGTCTGGAAGCGCGGCAGGATCAATCCCGCGGCGCCGGGCGGCTTCAACAGAAGGCTGAAACTGAGGAACAAGACCGTCAACTTCCCGGTCAATCACTGGAACCAGGATTACAACCGTTACACGAGAATGGCCATCGACGCCTACCGTCCACAGGACGAGGGCGCCTTCTTCCGCGCCATGCCTTACGGCGGCGTCGACGTGAACTTCAAGCTGCACCGCACCTACAACTTGGAAGGCACCTACGCCGGCGAATTGATGAGGAAATATCTGCAGTCCGACAGCGAGAAGATCCGCCACCTCATAGAGCCTAAGGCCAAGCTCTTCGGCAACGCGGCCTTCGGCACCGAATCCGGCCTGGCCGCCGGCGGCGACCTTGGCATCAGGAACGCCTTCCAGATCGAAAGGAAGGGCAACAACGCCAACCTTATCGACTTCACGGCCTTCGTCAGTCAGCGCTACTATCACGACGAGGTCTACAAGTCCCAGGATTACCGCCATCACTACAAGTACCGCCGCAAATACACCGAAGGCAAGGCCTTCAGGGAATACCAGGCCAGTACGGCCGTCGGCTTCTCTCTCCAGTCCGATCCCACCGACTGGCTCAGCATCCAGGGCGACCTGCTTTGGGATCTGGACAAGTATAAACGCGTAACGTTCGCGAACCTCGGCGCCAACATGGACGCCACGCGCGTTCTCCAGAAAGCCCTCTCTCATCCCTCGCTGCCGCGCTGGCTGAGAGGCAGGAAAGACGAGCTCATCCTGAACGTCAGCTACCGTTATCTCTACGATTACTCCAACCTCATCTCGGCGGGCGGCCGCTTCTGGTTCGACGACTTCACGCCGTGGCTCTCCATGGAAGCCCAGCAGAAGACCTGGGCCAGGGAGCTCACGAGAGGATGGGGCTTCGGCAGCTATATGCGTTTCGAGGCGCAGCACGGCGATCTGCAGGAACTGGAATTCACGCTGTACAAGAACTGGAAGAAGTGCATCGACACCTCCGTTTCTTACCGCTTGAGAGACAACAACGATCACTCGGTCTACGCCACCTTCTGGCTGACCGCCTACCCGAAGAGCAAGCTCAACTTAGGCAACTAAGGAAATATGGAAAAATACCGCGAGCTGGTCGATTATCTGCTTAGCAGCTATCCCAATATCATAAGGCCGGCCCTCGGCGCCATACCTTATCCCTACCTTATCCCGGGCGGCTTCTACACCCAGCAGTGGGACTGGGACGCCTATTTCATGGCCAACCACCTTTGCAACAGGCGCGAACCGAAGCCGCAGTACCTGAAGTACTGGGTGGACAATTTCCTTTCCATCTTCGACCCAGAAGAAGACACTCCGGCCTGCGTGAGAGCCGACGAGAAAGTGATCAGACATCCCTCCCTTATTCTGAAGCCGTTTTTGGCCAGGGGTGCCGTAAGGGCCATGAAGGACAACCACGCTGAGGACTGGGGAAGGGAAGTTTTCCCGAAGGTCGAGAACACCGTCCTCCGCTGGGAAAAAGTCAGACGCGATGAGCCAACCGGCCTCTTCTTCTGGTACGATTCCATGATGTCCGGCGCGGACAACAACCCTGCTGTCGGAGACAAGCCCGAGGACATCAACCAGGTCCTTTCCTGCGACGTCAACGCCTACATCTACGCGGAGTATCTGGCGCTTTCCGAAATGGCCTCGCTGCTCGCTTACACTGACAAGGCCGAACTGTACAAGAATAAAGCCGAAGACCTGAAAGCCAGGATCATAAAGCATCTCTACCACGTGGACGAGAATATGTTCTGGAACAGGAGAAGGGACGGGCAGGTCATCAGAAGGAACGCTTTCAGTAACTACATTCCCTTGACCTTCGGCATCCTCGATGAGGAGAAGGGCAGAGTGCTTTTGAAAGATCATCTGATGGACAGGAAAATGCTTTCCCGCTACGGCGTAAGAAGCCTCGCACAGGACGACCCCGATTACAACAACGAGTGCATGATCGTTCCGTATTCCAACTGGCAGGGACCGGTCTGGGTGGTCGC
>DFCM01000065.1:0-4197 GCA_002366995.1 bacterium UBP3_UBA3054
TGCATTCCCAGGACGCCTGCGGAATTTTGTCGATCTGTTGCTTTGCGATCCTCTTTGTCTTCCAGCAGCGTTACGCGCCCATCTCGGCGCCGTTTTACGTTCTGAGCGTGCTGTCTATTCCTTACCTGGTCATAAAGCTGGCTTTCGGATCCAAGGCGGAGGAGCCGCCTGAGGAGGCCGTCGATGCTTAGACTTTTGGCCATTTCCGCCTTGCTTATGCTCGCTGCCTGTGAAAAAGGCGGGGCAAAGGGCGATTCGGAAGTTAAGCTCGATTTCAGCGAGCAGGCTTTTTCCGAGGCCTTTGACACGAACAGCGGGCTCTACAGCGACGCGCCGCTGATCCTGCGCTTCCCGGCCGGGACCAAGGTCGAGGCGCCCAAAGACTGGCCGTCCCCGGTCTTTGCGGAAGAGATCGGAAAGATCGACATAAAGGAGGAGGACGGGATCGTTGTGACCAACAAGGCGGCCCTGGCGGAGTCTCCGACCAACGCTTACCTTGCCTCCAATCTCATAAAGGGCAGTTTGGAGCTGCCGCTGCCTTTCGACTCCGATGAGGCCAGTTTTTCCAAATGGGAAAAGCTCATGAAGGCTTGGCAGGGCGCGGCCTCATCCAACGCTTTCGTTGCCGAAGCTTACGCCAGGCTTTTGATCAAAGGCCCGCAGGCTGTCGTGACGCGCCAGGCGTCTTATGAGGATTTCCGCCGCGCGTTCATTCTGGAACGTTCGCTGAAGACGCCCGTTTCCCAAGATCTTTCCGCCATCTGGGCGAGGACATATTACTTCCTGCGCAAGGCCATCCAGGAAAAACGCTTCGAGGACGTTAAGCTGATTGCCGCCGAAGCGGAGGACATAGAGGGTGATTCGCCGGAATGGGAAGCTATGATGGCGGAATATTTGAGAGCCTGCGACCCGACGCGCCTGCGCGAGATAGCGGCCCATTACGACAGGGCTATGAAGCTTTATGCCAAACGCTCGAAGGGCATCCCCTTCTACCGCGTCTGGGTGGAAAAGACCGGCATGGAAGCCTACACCCGTGACAGCGAGGCCGTGATCTCCCGCTATTACGCGATATTAAAATCGCTGGCCGACAACGAGGAGAAGGGCCTTATAAAGAGCGAATTCGCCAACGCCATCAGGGAGCAGACTTACATCAGCATCGCCTTGCTTCTCATCCGCTACGACCAGACGGCGAACGCCGCTTCCTGGGCCAAGCGCCTTTTCGGCAAAGAGTTTTCCAAAGAAGCCAAAGCGCAGGGCATGACGCTGCTCTTCAAGGCCGCGGAAAAGAGCGGCGCCATATTTGAGGCGATCGCCAGCTACGACAAACTCATAGAAGACGCTCAGAGCCCCGAGGAACGCAATTACTGGCGTTTGGAAAAAGGCTTGGCCTTGATGCGCTTCGATCTTCCGGAAGAGGCCAAGGAGCTCTACGCCGACATCCTCGCGGAAGATCCCGGTATCGCGGACAGGCAGTTCGCCCTGAACGCCGAGAACCAGGACTCCCGCTTCATGCACCTTCATTACTACGTTCTGAAGGTCAGCGAGGACGACATGCGCGACACGGCGCTCTCGAACCTTAGGAAGCGCGGCATATTGAACCGCGCCAACTCCTCCTATTATCTCCGCCAGGCCGCCCAGCTCCTGGTCTGCATGCAGAGACTGAAAGAGGCTTACAACATCTACGAAGGCCTTGGCAGGGACGACAACGCGGCGCTTTTGGAGTACGTTTACCTTCTGTACCGCAACAGCCGCTACGACCAGTGCATAGCTTTGCTGCGCCGTCTGCCCTACCACAAGGGAAGCGACACCGCCAGGGACTGGCGTTTCGCCATTGTCCGCCTTTTCCGCGCCAGGAGGCAGCGCCCCGAGATCAGCAAGGTGATAGCGGAATATGACAAGCTGACGAACGAGATCACGCACGCCCGCTACTGCAACGGGCTTGGCAACATTTACCAGGCTTACCGCGACAGCGCGAAAGCCGCGCAGTATTATGAGGAAGGCATCAAGGCCGAGCCGAAACTTCTGGACAACTATCTTGACCGCGGGTTCCTCTACTGCATGTCGGCCAACAAGGAGAAGGCTGCCGAAATGCTGGACAGGATACTGTCTCTCGACCTTACCCCTAATCAGAAGGAAACGATGCGCTACGACTGGCGCGCCATAGAGCTTTATTACACGGCCGGCAGGGAAATGCCCGAGGAGGAATATGAATAAATGGCTTAAGATAGGCCTCATCGTCCTTGGGCTGGCGCTGCTTTATCCCGCTGTTCTTGTCTACAACGTGCCGTTCAAGTACATGCAGGAGATCTCGAACTACGATTCCGACGCGAACCTCAAGACCTGGGGCGTCATGATGCGCTTCATAAAGGAAGGCGACGCGCTGGTCATCGTTCAGCCGGACGGAAACTACACGGTGCAGATCTACGAAGGGAAAGGCGTCTACTCTTTCCGCTACGTTTCCGTCACGGCTCTGCAGAAAGAGTTTGAGAATCTCATAAAGGAATACGGAAGAGTCTGGGTCTTCGTTTACAACGGCGTTCTGGCCTCCGGCCGCGTCGTCGTTCCCGAACCGTACAGGGAGACGCTTGCCGAGCAGTACCAGTCCTGCTTCACGCTTCCCCTTTTCTTCGGGGAGACGGTCTACCTTCAGAAGGACGACAAGGCGAAGATGGCCAGGGCGCTCTTCAGTCAGCAGCTTTTGGACTATATTTCCGACATCGCCAAGGAAGTCGATTACCGCGACCTGGCGATCTTCTTCCAGAAGGCCGGGCAGTATGAGAACGCCAAGAGCGTCCTTACGAGGGCGCTGACGCTCTTCCCCAACAGCCCCATGCTCTACAGAACGCTGGCGGAAGTTTACGTCGCCTCGCAGAACATTGGAGCTTACGAGGAGATCTACGACTGCAACCGCACGGCCAACGCCCTGACCAGGGCCGAGACCGGCAAGGCGAATCTCACGGCGCTCTTCCAGAACGCCATCTATACCGCCAGGAAGGGTCTCTACGAAAAAGCGCGCACGCTCTATTTCTCCCTGCTCTCAATTTTCGGTCACCAGGCCGACCCCGTTATGGAATCCCAGGTCAGGCGCTATTTCGTAAAGGACGTTCTGCTGCCGACCGGCGACACGAACGAGGCGATCTCACAACTTCTGGTAGACATCAATTTGGGCGCGCAGAACACCGAGTACGACTACAACCTGCTTTTGGACATCCTCGACAAGTGCGCTTACTCTAACGCTGCCGTCTCCCTTGGCTACGGCTTTTTCAAGTCCACCAACCACCAGCACGTCGAATCGGCCCTGCGCTACGGACAGATGGCCATGAAATACGGAACGGACGCCCAGTTCAAGGAAGCGCTCGACCTTATCAGCGAAAGAAACCGTTACAATCCCCTGCTTCAGGAGAAACTGAGGCTGCAGAGGGAATGGTTCCGCGACTGGACCAACATGGCCTTGAGCAGGGGCTACGTTCCCTTTGAAGGAGCGATCCACTAATGATCATCAGAAGATTCATATCGAGTTTGGGCGCCTTGTGGCTGCGCGCCAAAGGCCTCAAGGTCAAAAAAGGCCTGGTGCTTTACGGTAGACCCATAACGCACCTGACCGAAGGCGGAACGATCTCGCTTGGCGAGAACTGCGTTCTCTGCTCGAAGAGCGAGGCCAACTTCGCCGGCGTCAATCATCCCGTCATCCTGGCGCTGCTCCGGCCGGGCGCGAAGCTTGAAGTTGGCGACGACACGGGCATTTCCGGCGGATCTTTCTGCGCCGCCAAAAGCGTTGTGATCGGCAAAGGCTGCCTTATAGGCGCCAACGCGCTGGTGACCGACTGCGATTTCCACGCCCTTAAACCGGACGGCAGAAGGCACAATTCCAACCCCGACGACATCGGCTGCGAGCCCGTCGTCATAGAAGACAACGTCTGGCTGGGCGCCAACGTGACCGTGCTGAAGGGCGTGACCATCGGCAGAAACACCGTGGTGGCGGCCGGCAGCGTGGTGACGAAAAGTTTGCCGCCTAACGTCGTGGCCGGCGGGTCTCCCGCCAAAGAGATAAAGGAGCTCTAAGGAAAATTAATGAGTCCCTTTATTCCAGTCATAGTCGCGGTCGGAGGATTGGCAGCCCTGTGGATGGCCTTGCGCCGTCCCTTGTGGCTGTTTTACTTCCTGATCTTCGTCCTGCTGGAACCCTCGCGGTATCTG
>DFCM01000065.1:4308-6187 GCA_002366995.1 bacterium UBP3_UBA3054
TTCTCGATCAAGGGCTACGAGATATTCCTTCCGCTCATTTATTTCGCGGCTTACAAGCACAGGAAGCGCGCGCTCAAAGACTGCGTTCCCGTCTTCATGGTCCTCTTCTTCCTCATGACCGTCGTGTCGCTTGTCAACGGGCTTATGAGCGGCTACGGCGCCGGCGCGTTCAACTATTTCAGGCCCTACGCCTCCATGTGGATCGCCGTGGCGATCCCTCTGTTCTTCAAGACTTCCGACGAGACCGAAGGGCTGATGCGCTTCTTTACGATCTGGGCTACGATCTTCATCATTGTGGAGATGGTGGCGCTGCAGACCGGCATCGGCTATTCCTTCGTCTACTCCCCCATCCGCGCTTCTTACAGTTCGCTTTTGAGCGACACCAGCTGTTCGAACATGGCGTTCATCTTCATTTACCTTTTCTCCATGTTTGATCTGGAAATGAAGCATGCCTTCCTTTACCTGCTCCTCATCGGCTTCTCCTTCGTCTGCACGGTCGTGAGCTCCGCCCGCGCCGTCTGGCTCGGCATGCTGGTCTCGATCGCGGGATTCTTCGCCCTGGGCAGGGTGCGCTCCAAAATTTACCTGACGCTCTTCAGCATCCTGGGCATCATCGCCCTGTTCTTCCTCGGCTCCCTGTACATCGCCCGCTACGACATGACGCTGGCGGAACGTTTGCCGACACTGCTGGACACCACCGAGGGCACGGGACACTGGCGCATCATGGCCTGGCAGCAGACGCTGGAGGACATCAAGGCGCATCCTCTTATCGGCTGGCCGATGGGCAACGAGCCGCTTTTCTACGTCGAGAGCTCCGGCATCTTCTGTACCAACGCCACGCACAACGAATTTTTGAAGATCGCCCGCTATACGGGCCTCACCGGTCTTTTCTTCTTTTTGTGTCTGATGATCCAGACGCTGGTAAACGGATTCAGGTACATTGTGTCCAGCAGCGGGCAGGAACAAAGGAAAATGCTGGCGCTTTTCCTGTGTGTAGTCTATATTCTCGTGACTTCCACCTTCTCGCAGCGCATAACCTCCATCGACATCTGCCCCTTCATCTGGGCGATCTTCGGCATGGTCTATCTTAGGCTCATAGAGAAGAAGGAACAAAAAGGAGGCCTGGCCCAATGAAGATCCTGATGCTGAACGCCAACATCATAGGCGTCGGGACTTACCACCGCGCCTTGTGGTTCGCGAGAATGTGCGCGGAAGAAGGCCACGAAGTGACGGTCTGCACGACGGGCCGCGCCAATTACTGGAAGAGGAATTTCCTCGGCGACCGTCCCAACGTCACGATCATAGAGGGGCCGCGGGCCGGCTTCGACCTTTATCCCGGCAAGGGCTCCAACATCGACATAATGTGGCGTCTGAAGTATCTTCTCAAGGATAATTTCGACGTCATCTACACTTTCGAGTATCATCCCAACGTTTCCTGGCCGGTCTTCCTCGCCCGCAAAGGCCGCAGGATGATCAACGACTGGTGCGACCTTTACGCCGGCGCCGCCAACGTTTTCCAAGGCAAGGAGTGGATGCACCGCTGGGACGCCAAGCGGGAGGCGAGGATCCGCCGTAAGGCGGACCTTGTCACGGTCATCAGCGATTTCCTGGGCGACAAGGCCAAAGAGGTCGGCGTTCCCCCCGAAAAGGTCGTCCTTATCAGGGAAGGCGTCGACACGAACTATATGCGGCCCTTTGACAAGGCGGAGAACCGCGCCAGATTAGGGCTGCCCGCGGACGCCAAGATAATCACGACCCTGCAGGACGGGGCGGCCTTCCCGCCGCTATTGGAAAGCTTGAAAGCCCTGCGCGAAAAAGATCAAAAGGTCGCGCTCCTTTTCGTCGGCCGCATGCGCGAGGATCAGAAAAAGCTGGTCGC
>DFCM01000037.1:0-1741 GCA_002366995.1 bacterium UBP3_UBA3054
CTGGGCGAGCTTTTGAAGAAAGTGCGCGACAACGGCCGCAAGGGTCTGCAGATCCAGCGCTACAAAGGCTTGGGCGAAATGAACCCCGAGCAGCTCTGGGATACGACCATGGATCCGGCCCGCAGACTGCTTCTGAAAGCGAAAGTCGAAGACGCGGTGGAAGCCGACGGAGTATTTTCCATCCTGATGGGCGAAGACGTCGACAAGCGCCGCACCTTCATCGAGGAGAACGCCAAGTTCGTGACCAATCTTGATATCTAAAGGATAGACATATATGGATCAGAATCTTTACACAAGCACTGAAAAAGTCCAGCCGGTCTCCGTATCGGCCGAGATGAAAAAATCCTTCATCGATTACGCCATGAGCGTGATCATCAGCCGCGCCCTGCCGGAAGTCAGGGACGGTTTGAAACCGGTGCACCGCCGCGTTCTTTACGCGATGTTCCGCGAAGGTCTGCTTCACAACAGAAAATACTCCAAGTGCGCCGGCGTGGTCGGCGAAGTCTTGAAGAAGTACCACCCTCACGGCGACTCGGCCGTTTACGACACGCTTGTTCGTATGGCGCAGCCCTGGAGCATGAGGTATCCTCTGGTGGACGGTCAGGGCAACTTCGGCTCCATCGACGGCGACTCCGCCGCGGCTTACCGCTACACCGAGTGCCGCATGACCGCTTTGGCGGAAGAGATGCTGGCTGACATCGACAAGGACACCGTGGACTTCATGCCGAACTTCGACGAGACCGTTCCCGAGCCTACGGTGCTGCCCACGAAAGTCCCGCAGCTCCTTCTGAACGGTACGAGCGGCATCGCCGTCGGTATGGCGACCAACGTTCCGCCGCATAACCTGGGCGAGCTTTGCGACGCGCTGATCATGTTCATCAAGAATCCGGAAGTGTCGCTTCAGGAGCTTATGACCGTTCTGCCCGGACCGGACTTCCCGACGGGCGGCATCATCTGCGGCAACAGCGAGATCATCAACATGTACAAGACGGGCCGCGGAAGACTGAAGATCAGAGGCGCGGCGGGCGTCGAGCCCGGCAAGATGGGCAAGGACAACATCGTCATCACCGAGATACCCTACACCGTCAACAAAGCCAACCTCGTCACTTCGATCGCGGAACTGGTCAACGACAAGAAGATCACCGGCATCTCCGACCTGAGGGACGAATCCAGCAAGGAAGGCATAAGGATCGTGGTGGAACTGAAGAGAGGCGAGATACCCGACGTGGTCCTGAACCAGCTCTACAAGCACACGCAGCTGCAGATGACCTTCGGCGCGATCCTCATCGCCATCGAAGACGGGCAGCCCAGGACGGTCGGCCTCAAGCAGTGCCTGCACAGCTTCGTCAACCACAGGAAAGAAGTGGTGACGAGAAGATCCGCTTTCGACCTGGCCAAGGCTGAGAAGCGCGCGCACGTTGTGGAAGGCTTCCTGAAAGCCCTCGACATCATCGACAAGGTCGTGGCCTTGATCAGGGCCAGCAAGGACCGTGACGAAGCGAGAGTCGGCCTTATCAACAAGTTCGGCTTCACCGAGCCCCAGGCTGTGGCGATCCTTGACATGCGACTCTATCAGCTGACCGGTTTGGAACGCGGGAAGCTGGAAGAGGAATTGGCTGACCTTATGAAAGAGATCGCTTTCTTAAAGAGCGTTTTGTCTGACGAGAAAGTTTTGATCGGCCTCATCATTGACGAACTGGAAGACCTCAAGAAGCGCTACAGCGACGAGCGCCGCACCGCT
>DFCM01000037.1:1895-2906 GCA_002366995.1 bacterium UBP3_UBA3054
ACGCACTCCGGCTACATCAAACGCTGCCCGGTCTCGGCTTTCAGAAGCCAGCACAGAGGCGGAAGCGGGATACGCGGCGTCGGCACGAAGGAAGAGGATTTCGTGGAGCAGGTCTTCACGGCTTCCACGCACGATTATCTGTTCTTCTTCACTAGCGCCGGCAAGGTCTACTGGCTCAAAGCCTATGAGATCCCGCAGATGCCGCGCGATTCCCGCGGCAAAGCGATCGTCAACCTCCTGCAGGTTGAGAGCGGCGAGAAGATCTCTTCCATTCTGCGCGTGACGGGCTTCAACGACACCCAGAGCGTTATCCTCTGCACGAGGAAAGGCATCGTCAAGAAGACGAAACTCAACGAGTTCCGCAATATGCGCAAGAGCGGCCTTATCGCCATCAATTTGGAAGACGACGACACCATCTGCACCGCCAAGATGACCGGCGGCAACGACGACGTCATTCTCTTCACCAGGAACGGCATGTCCATCCGCTTCTCTGAGCAGGACGCCAGAGAGCTGGGCCGCAACACCAAGGGCGTCAGAGGCATCAAGCTCGAGAACAACGACTACGTCATCGGCATGGAAGTTGTCTCTGACGAGAACACCAGCGTCCTGGTCCTGACGGAACAGGGCTACGGCAAGCGCACGACCTTCCACGAATACCATATACAGCGCCGCGCCGGCAAAGGCTTGATCGCTATCAAGACGACCGAAAGGAACGGCAAGGTGGTCTCCGCCTTCACCGTCGATCCCACCACCGAGATCGTCATGGTGACGCAGGGCGGGCAGCTGATCAGGACGCGCGCCGGCGAGTTCCGCGAGATCGGCCGCAACACCCAGGGCGTCTTGGCCGCCAGGCTTGACGAAGGCGATTCTTTGGTCGCCGCCGCCCGAGTCTTCACGACCGGATTGGAAGAAGCCGAGGAAGAGGGCGGGGAAGAGTCCGGCCCGACCCAGGGCGAACTTCTGCCCGAGGAAAATGAAACGGAAAAAGAATAAACTAAATATAACCAAAAC
>DFCM01000045.1 GCA_002366995.1 bacterium UBP3_UBA3054
CAGGCGTATTCCCACTGCGCTTCCGTGGGAAGATCGAAATCTTTGCCTGTCTTGGCACGGAGCTTGCCCAGGAAGGATTCTTCATCGACATCGCTGTCGGCCGGCCAGCCAGCGCCTTTTTCCGCTCCCCTGATCATATTGAAGGAAACGCATTCCACAGGTCGCGTATTGCCGGAATGATATGAAGGATTGCTGCCAGTGATCGTTTCATATTGCCCCTGAGTAGTCTCGAAGACGCCAATGAAAAAGTCCTTTGTTAGAGTGACCTCATGCTGAAGCTCATCAGGGTATCTTCCCAACTCGTCGGTGGGAGAGCCCATGATAAATTTGCCTGACTGGATCTTTCTCAGGACCATTTTTGTGGTCTTGTACTCGTAAGTCCATCCGCCTTCCGGCACAGAATCAAGATAGCTTATGTCGCCGCTTGTGAGATCGACCACCATATAAAGATCACTAGGAGGAGGAGGCACTTCCTCGATCTCCACTCTGACCTTCATGTCGTCGGTCAAAAGTCCGTAGAAGGTTTCGTTCGGCAGCCAGATGGCTTTGTATTTTCCTGCCCCGGGGAGGGTGCCGTCGGATCCGTCTTTGGTCAGCGTTCCCTTCTCGGTCAAGTCGAAGGAAGTCTCGCCGTTGTCGGTAGAGCCGTAGAATTTCACTTCAAGGCCGTAGGGGTTATCGCTATCGATAGTGAAATTGATAATGACGCTTCTGTCGAAGGGCCACATCTGCATGCATTTGACTTCCGTAACGGAACTTTCCGCCTTGACGCTCAAAGCGCTCACGGAGAGCAGCGCGACGACCATGAGCAAACTCTTAACGCGTTTGCGCAGAAAGAACGCCGCCGCCAAACCCAAAAGCATTAGGCCGGCCGGTTCGGGCAGGATCGTCACCAACCTGGAAAATAATCTGTGCTCTGTGTCGCTCACGACGGTTTCAATAAGAAGGTAGGTGTCATCGGTCGGGAAATCCTTGTAATCTTCGGCGGTGTAGTCCCAGGTGGCAGTGCCTTCCACCGGCGTTGCAGAGTAGTCCGTGAAAATACTGGCCGCTATCTCCGGGTTAAGCGTGTCCTCCACAATGATCTTCAGAGACTTGGGTTCTCCTTCCGTCATGGCGCTGCTGTAGGCCAGAGGATCGGTGGGATTCAGAAGGATCGGTTCCTCCGTGATCGCGTTCCCGTCGAAATGAAAGGAATCGGACCAGAGGGAAGTATCCGCCATGGCAAGCGACGCCAGAAACAAAACAGCGATTAGTTTTTTCATTTTATTTTTTGGGTTCGCATTAAGAAGCTTCTCGGAATGGGAAAAATATTGAATAATTCGGATTATATTTTATCAAATGCGGCTTTCAGTCCGGCCCGGCCTTAAATAAGGCATGTCGGCTCTCTGATTACATTTTTTGTACACGAAGGCCGCGCAGCGGTACACAATCTGTAAAAAGAACGCGGATTTTCCGCTTAAAAAGGCTGTTTGCCGCCTTTGGCACACCTTTTGCTTATATATGTTGCTCTATAACTATTAACCACAGAAAAAGGAGATGACCATGCAGGAACGAGACGACATCGGCGCAAGCCTAGCCAGATTTCATGCCGCCCTCAAGCAGTCCGGCAGCGGACTGACCGCCTTCGCCAAAAGCCAGTATATGGAAAAATGGCAAAGCGAAACAATCTTTCACGTTTTGAAGATCCGCACCACCGCGATCAACGCGATGCAGGAATATTTGGTGAATAACGGCATCCTGAAT
Organism: bacterium UBP3_UBA3054; assembly: GCA_002366995.1. GTDB lineage: Bacteria > Auribacterota > UBA3054 > UBA3054 > UBA3054 > UBA3054. The sequence continues at coordinate 1,747 of DFCM01000045.1, forward strand.
CTGGAAAGAGTCTCACTTAGCCCTGTCACCGACCCGCTGGCCCACGATATCGAATACTCCCCCACTCTCAGCTACAAAGGCCAGCCTTACAAGACCACCCACTCGATGATCTACTCGAAGTTCCTGGCCTGCTCCAACCCTCACCTGAAAGGCGTTTACATCGACTCCCCCAACATCAGGCTGGAACTGGAAAGCCCGGTGGGCGAACAGAGGGGACGCTACCTCATCGACTTTTCGCAAATGGATATCGAAGTCAGAAGAGACAGGTTCGTTTCCCTGGAGGAATATTTCAATGAAGTCGAGAAAGTCAAAAAGATCCTCAAAGAAGATCTTGACAAAGCCCTGGGTTTCTTCGAGGGCCTCATCATCCACACGGTGAAAGCCCTGAAGGAAAAGAACGAAGCGGATCTTTCCGCCCTGGGCGTCAAGCTTGAAGTCCCGACCAAGCCTTTCCCCTCGTTTTTCCTCGACGACGCGAAGAAGAAAGCCGCGGGCGGTTCCGTGGAAAAAGTTTTGGGTGAAGAGTGCGGCAGCCAGTTCTTCTGGATCAAGGGCATCCTGCGCGAGAACTACGACCTGGTCTACCCCTACCTCAAAGCCGACGGCAGCAAGCGCGATCCGGATGACATTCCCTCCACCGACATCTACAACTACGACCTCTGCGCCCAGAGCTCCCTTCTCAAGGGCGGCATGGGCGGAGCCTTGGAAGTTTTGTCCGGCGCCGTCAGGGAATGGCTCTATGAGCCGATCATCGCGAGACTCATCGACAACAAGATCATCCCCGAAGCGCCGCAACTTGACCGCGGCGGAGAGATCACCAACATCGAAAAACTGAGCGGATACGCACCCTTCCTGGCGGTGGCCGGTATGAAGGGACCGGACGGCGCTCCCCTCTTCCCCTCGACCTTCGGCGGCGGCATCGGCGTGGAAAGATTCCTGTACGCGCTCCTGAAGGGCCCCGTCATCAAAAAGATCGACGATGTGACGCTTTTCGGCAAGAACCCCGACTCCTACCCCGTTTATATTTTCTGAGCGAAAAGAAAAATGAAAGGACTTTACGATCAAAGTTTCGAGCATGACGCCTGCGGCGTAGGCTTGGTAGCCGACCTTAACAACGTCGCTTCCCACGAGGTGATCGTTTCGGGATTGTCCGTTCTCAAGAACCTGATCCACCGCGGCGCCACCGGCAACGACCCCGAGACCGGCGACGGCGCGGGGCTTTTGTTCAAGCTGCCGGACGCCTTCTTCAGAAAAGAGATCCCTGGCCTTCCGCCCTTGGGCCAGTACGCCGTGGCCATGGTCTTCGAGAAGAAAGACGAAAAAGCGCTCATAGAGAGCGTGCTTAATGAGAACGGCTATCGAGTCCTCTGCTGGCGCGACGTCCCCGTAAAGCCCGAGGCCATAGGCACCGTGGCGAGATCCGGCATGCCTGCCATAAAGCAGCTTTTCATAACTTTCGATCCCGTTGGCGACGGAAAGGAACTGGAGAGAAAACTCTTCGTTTTGAGAAGAGTGCTGGAAAAGAAATGCCAAAGCTCTTTCTTCTGCTCCCTCTCATCCCGTACTATCGTCTATAAAGGTCTTTTCATCGCGACGCAGTTGGAGAAATTCTATCCCGACCTCACGGACGAAGAGCTTAAGACTTCCCTGGTCCTGGTCCACCAGCGTTTCTCAACCAACACCTTCCCCAGCTGGGAACTCGCCCATCCTTTCAGGCTTCTGGCCCACAACGGCGAAATAAACACCATCAAGGGAAACCTGAACGCCATGCGATCCAGGCTTCCCTCTTTATCTTCCCCGCTTCTGGGAGACGACCTTCAAAAAGTCTTGCCGCTTTTCAGTGAGGGCGCCTCGGACTCCTTCTGCCTCGACAACATCTTCGAGCTCCTCATCAATTCCGGCTACGATCCCGCCCACGCCATACTGATGCTCATGCCCCAGGCCTGGGGCGCGAAGTATCATATGGGGCACGATATCAGGGCCTTCTACGAATACCACTCCGCGCTGATGGAACCCTGGGACGGTCCCTCCGCCCTGGCCTTCACTGACGGCGTCACGGCCGGCGCGGCCCTGGACAGGAACGGCCTCAGGCCCGCCCGCTGGACCTTGAGAAAAGACGGACTCTTCGTCCTGGCCTCCGAGACCGGCGTCCTGGACATCCCGCCAAAAGATGTCGCCCGCAGAGGCCACCTCAACCCCGGCTCCATAATCCTCCTCGACCTCGACGAGCACCGCATACTGGAGAACGAGGAAGTCAAGACCAAGTACGCCAGGCTAAGACCATACCGCCGCTGGGTCGCTGAAAACCACGTCCAGATCCAGGGCCTCTTCACGGAAGTCGCTCCCTCGAACGTTCCCAAAGACCTGGGTGAAAAGCAGGAATTCTTCGGTTACGACAAGGCGAACGTCATAAAAGCCCTGAAGTTCATGGGAGAAAACGGAAAGGAGCAAGTGGGCTCCATGGGCTGCACCAGCCCTCTGGCCGCGCTTTCCAAAAAATACCATCCCCTCTTCGACCACTTCCACCAGAGCTTCGCCCAGGTCACCAATCCTCCCATCGATTCCATCAGGGAAGAGCAGGTCATGTCGATCATGACCTACATCGGCAACAGCGGAAACATCCTCGAGGAAACTCCCGAGTGCGCCAAACTGATCAAGCTTAAAAGACCGATCCTTACGGAAGACGAATTGGAGCGGCTCTCCGCTTACAAAGCCAAGACCTTCCCGCTTTTCTTCAAGGATGACCTTTCCGCCGCCCTTGAAAAGCTCGCCAATGACTGCCTCGCCGCCGTAAAAGAGGGAGTGAAGATCCTCATCCTTTCCGACCGGCTGGAAAACAAAAAAGACGGCGAACTGCCCATCCCCTCGCTTCTGGCCGCCGCCGCCGTTGACAAAGCCCTTAACGAGGCCGGCCTCAGGCCGCCCGTAGGCATCATCCTTCAGACCGCCGAGTGCTGGGACGTCCATCACTTCGCCGTATTGTTAAGCTACGGCGCCACTGCCATCGCGCCGTACTTGGCTTTCGAGACCATTGCCGACATCTTCCCGGATGATCCTGTCAAAGCCTCCTCCAATTACGTCAAGGCGATTAGGAACGGACTTCTGAAGATAATGGCCAAGGTCGGCATCTCGACCTTGAGAAGCTACCGCTTCGCCAAGCTTTTCGAAGCCCTCGGCCTTTCCGAAAAACTTATAAACGCTTATTTTTCCGGCACGCCTTCCAGAATAGGCGGCATCGACATAAGCGATCTTGAAAAGCAGATCAAAGCGGCCCACGAAAGCAAAACGGAAATAAAGGAACGCCCCTGCTGGACCGCCAAAGTCCAGATCGCCTTAAGGGAAGCCGCCAGAGGAAACGACTACAACAAATTCCTGGAATTCTCGAAACTCATAAACAGCACGGAAGAAGGCTGCCACACCCTAAGGGATCTTCTGAGATTCAAGAAGACGAAAGCCATCCCCGTAGAGGAAGTGACGCCCGTTGAAGAGATCTTGAAGCGCTTCTACGGCGCGGCCATGTCATTGGGCTCTATTTCTCCGGAAGCCCACGAAGCCATCGCCAAAGCCTTCAACTTCATCGGCTCCATGTCGAACTGCGGCGAGGGCGGACTCGATCCCGTAAGGATAGGCAAAGACACGGATTGCGGCATCAAGCAGATCGCCTCCGGCCGTTTCGGCGTCACCACGAGCTACATAAAAAGCGCCAAGGAACTGCAGATAAAACTGGCCCAGGGCGCGAAGCCCGGCGA
>DFCM01000070.1 GCA_002366995.1 bacterium UBP3_UBA3054
CGCAGCTGGTCGAGCTGCCTGGCTTTCACGCGCGCGAGATCCTCTTTCCTGAAGGCCGGTTTGGTAAGCGCCTGCTCCAAAAGCGGGAAAAGTTTCGGTATGTTGGAGGAGAGCGTCTGGACTCTCACGAGAACGCTGTCAGCGGTCGCCCTGGCCGAAAGCGCCACGCCAAGATCCCTCACCGCTCCATCGAACTGGAGCGAGTCGTAGTCTTCCGTACCTTCCAGCAGCATGGCCGCCGTAAGCGTGGTGATGCCGGAATTGAGAAGCGTTTCTTTAGCCTGGCCGCCGTGCAGTATGAACGTGATCTCCGCCATCGGAAGAGTTTCGTCCTTTTCCACCATTAAGCGGATGTTGTCGCCGATCTTCTCCTCTTGGACTTCCTGGACCTTAATTTCGGGCAGTTTCCCTTCAGGGGGTATCTTTGACCGGTCAAAGCTGGAAGGCAGGTCCTTGACGGCCTGGTAGCCCTCGCCGGGCTGTCCGAAGCGGCTTTCGTCAACAACTGGCTCCTTGATCTCCGGAACGAGCGTCGAATCTTTCATGGCGAGCTTCGCTTGATCGGCGGGCAGAAGCGTGAGCGTGAAGGAGGGCTTGCCCTTCACGTACGTTTCATAGACTCTTTTGATGTCGTCCATGGTCACGCTTTCCATCTGGTCGGCCATTTCGTTCAGCCTGTTCCAGCTGCCGGCATACTCGTCGCTGTAGGCCAGAAGGAACGCTTTGTCGATGCTCTTCTGGAGCTTGGCGTAGAATTCCCTGAGGCAGCGCGCCTTGTAGCGGTCCAATTCCTTTTCATAGGAAGAGAAATTGTCCTCGAAATCCTTGAGGGCGTCTTTTATCGCATTTCTCGCCTCTTCAGCCGTAACGCCCGGCAGCAGTCTGGCCGTGATGGTGAATTCGCCCGTCAGGTCGCAGCCGTCGCTGTAAACCTCGGCGGAAGGAGCCAGCTTCTTCTCCACGAGGTGGCGGTAAACGGGAGAGCCCTTGCCGGTGCCGAGAAGCGCCGCCAGGGCTTTCAGGGGAATGCTGTCGTCGGAAAACTCGTGCGTTCCGGGGAAAACAACGGAGATGTCCGGAGCGCCGGCCAGTTTGTCGAGGTAATGGTAGTTAAGGTCTTTCTCAAGCTTGATGGGCCTGGGCTTGGGATCTGGCAAAGCCGTTCCGCCGGGGATGTCGCCGAAATATTTTTCCGCTAGGCGAAGGGCTTCGTCCCTGTCGAAGCGGCCGCACAGAACCAGAGTCGCGTTCCTGGGGATGTAGTATTTCTCATGGAAAGCCTGAACGTCAGAAAGCTTGGCGTTGGTAAGGTCTTCCATGTTGCCTATGACAGTGTGTCCGCAGGGATGGTCGGGGCCGTACATCAGTTTGCTCTTAATTTCCCAATCGTAGCCGTAAGGAACGTTCACTTCCGTCTGGCGCTTTTCGTTTATGACCACGCCTTGCTGAACGGCGAGGGCTTGCGGCGTCATGGTCGGAAGAAGGTAGCCCATGCGGTCGGCTTCCATCCACATGGCGTCCTCCATGCCGGAAACGGGTACGGTCTCATGGTAGAAGGTGTGGTCGACGGAGGTCCAGCCGTTCATGGTGCCGCCCAGTCCCTGGATCATTTTCCAGGCCACCTTGGGCGGAACGTGCTGGGATTCCGAGAACATCAAGTGCTCGAAAAGATGCGCGAAACCGGTCTTGCCTTTCTCCTCCCTGTTGCAGCCGACGTGATAAAGCACGCCGACGGTTACCACGGGAGCGTATCCTTCCTGGCAGAGCAGGACGGTCAGACCGTTTCCTAAAGTGACTTTTTCGCAGCTCAAACGCATTTTTTCATCCTCGCACCCGACCGTTAAAGTTAGGGCTGTCAGGATAGGCAGGCAATATCTTGAAAGCTTCATTGTTAAGTTGTTCCTTATTAAGTTTTATCATGTTATTTTATTTTCATTTCGACCGCTTTTTTGAACTTCCCGGCCCTGCGGCAGACCATCGTGCGGACGCCGCCTATTTCCACGTCGAAGATGGTGGCGTTGGCCTTCTTGTCCCAGTACTGCACAAGTTTTACGGGATAAGCCGAAGAAAACTCCGGCAGATCGGTGATACTAAAATTGCCGGCAAAGTGCGCGGCCTCCAGTTTGGCGTCCGCCGCGTCATCTATGAAAACTGCGGTGCGCGCTGCCAAATCGATGGTGAACGTAAGCGCGGCGCCGTTTTCACTTTCCGGCGCGGCAACCAACCGGAACGGTTGTCCGGGCTGCGCTGTGAAATTTTCAGGCGGAACGGGAGGCGCGATCTCCGGCACCCATTTTGTGCCGAGCGTGCCGTCGGGATCCTGGATCAGTTCGCGGAATACGAGCCAGCCGCTCCAGCCGAAGATATGGTTGAGCCAGCCGGCCATGACGCGGCGGTTTTCGCCGAACGGCGCGACCATCGGCACGGAAAGCCCCTCGTAAGGCGCGAGGCCTTTGTCCGTCCAGTTTACGAACGTGCCCGGTTCTCCCGTGGGGCTGTAGGCAAATTTCGTGAAGCCCTGGAACAAGTAATAGCGGCCGTTCCACTCGAAAAGGCAGGGACAGTCGCCGCCTATGGGTATCTTGTCGTCGCAGATCGTCCAATCCCCGATGTGATCGCTCTTCCAGATCGTTCCCTCCATGCCGTAGCCCGTCACCAGCCCAAGGAGGCCGTCCGCGCGGTTGTAGATGGCGGGGTTCTGAGTTTCGTGGACGATTTTGTGCGACTTTACGAAGCGGATGCCGTCCTCGGACACCGCGTACGTGGCGCCGATAGGATAGGCAGGGTCCTTGGTGAGGCGGCTCGTGTGCAGCCCGTAAGCGAGATGGAGCTTGCCCTCGTAAAGAAACGGCGTGCCGGTGCCAATGGTGGTCCACCAAACGTCCAGCGGCACGGCGGTCGGATGTTCTTCCCAGGTGACGAGGTCAGCGGATGAGAGGTGCGCGAAATAGTGCCGTCCCACGCCGCCTCCGGAAGCGTGATGGCGCCGGTCGAAGAGGTAGAAGACATGGAAGCGTCCCTTGAAGTTTCCCACGGCCACGTCGCCCACCCAGGCGTTGGGGTCGTCGGGCGTCCAATACTGGATCGACCGCGCGACGGGACGGGAATCAGGCACCTTGGGAAGGGCGTCCGCAAGCGCGGGCGTCGAGAACGAGGTCTTCTTCACGCGCGGCGAGAGGATTCGCCCCTCGGCATCGGCGGGCCAGGCGATCGATCCCGGATCCGGCGGCATGTCGTCGTCCCGCAGACCATCAACGAGAATAGTCCAGCGCGCCTTGGCGAAATTGAGCGTCACGTCGTGCAGGCCGTCCTTCATTGGAAGCGCGCCAAGCGGAATGCCCACTCGCCCGCCTATATCGCAGATCGTCGCCTCGATGACAGGGCACGAGCCGTCGGGCATCGGAAAGTTGAGGTAGTTCCCCTGCCGGGTATCATAAGACTCCAGGTCTTTGTTTTGCCCGGCTATGCGGAGCGCAAGCCTTGCGCAACCGACCTCGTAGAGAACTTCGTCGGCCTTAACGTCGGAAAGATCGATCCTAAGTTTTACCGTGAAACAAGGCACAGAGGCCTGCGCTGCAAGGGTAGTGCAGAGAGCCAGCGCGGCGGCGAGCGGACGATGTTTCACATTCGTGGCCTTTTCATCGGGGTTAAAACTAGATATTAAGTTAAGTTAATTATACCACATAAAAGCGCGCGGCAAATCACGCAAAAACGCCCCCCATTAATGCTATAATTTAGATGTA
>DFCM01000040.1 GCA_002366995.1 bacterium UBP3_UBA3054
TAGGAGACCTGGATGTCGTCGAAGTAACCGCCGTCGCGGCCGGAGCCGTAACCGTTGCCGGTAGCGGTGAAGGAAACGAAAGTCGGGACATAGCCGCCGTACTTCAGGGCGTTGGCGGTGCGGGTCTCTTCGTAGGAATCGCTGTTGTCGTCAGTCCAGTACTTGTAGGTCACAAGGCCTTTGGCGGCGCCGACCACGATCTCAAAGTTGTACCACACGTTGTTGCTCTGGTTCTGTCTCGGCCTGAGACGCATGCCGCAGCCGTAGTCATTCACATACTGCCAGTTCGCGTCTTCCGTGTTGATGCCGTACTGCGGTTTCTCCTGGTCAACGTGGTTGATGTAGCCGTTGGGGAAGTCGGAAGCTTTCGGGCACCAGGTAAACTGGGTGGCGGAATTGACGTTGCCAAGACGGATCTCTTCGTAACCGTTGCCATAGGTATAGGTGCGGCCAGTGATCTTGATGCAGCCGTTCAGGGGGTCGTAATGCTGGCCGTCCCAGTTCAGCTTGATGTTGATGCCTTTGTCGCCGTTTCCGGCCTCGGTCCTCTTGACTTTCAGGACCTTCGTGCCGTCCACTTCGGTGATGACAACGTCGCCGGGTTCCGGAGCGGTACCGTTGCACTTGTCGCCGTTGTTCATCACTTTGACTTCGTTGCCGTAAGTGTCGACCTGGCCGATGATCTCGCCTTCGGCGAAGGATTCAAAATCGCTTTCCCAAAGTACCTTTTCAAAGGAGAAAGCGCAAGTGGCGGCAAACATTACCGCCGCAATTAAGAGAAGTTTCTTCATGAACACACCTCTGTTGGTTAAAAATTACAAATCGCACAATTATACGAAATCGGGCGACCAAAAAGCAACATTGTGAAAATCCCGAAAGCGTCTTCGAGGCAACATTCTGTTTTGCCGATATTTATCCAGGCGGTTTTTGATCCGCGAGCGGTCGCTCTTTTCGCACTCCCCTGTTTCCTTTTCAAATTTGATTATGCTACAATAAGAAAGAATGTAAAATTCAACCGCTAACCAAACCAGCCAACATTTGACACAATGAAGAAACAATTCCTTCTTGCCCTTCTCGTCGCCCCGGTCGCGCTTTTCGCCGCGGTGACCGAGACCGTCCTCTTTGAGAACAATTTCGATAGCTACACCCCCGGCAACTTCTACGGCCAGGACGCCGACTTCCAGATCATGTATTCCGATGTGAACTGCACCAACGAAGCGCCGAGAGACGGCGAAGTCACCATCGTTTACGACGAGGAACGTGCCTCCAATGTTCTCTATGTTAAAAGAACCAAAACTACTGAAGATCAATACGGCAAAGACCGCGGCCTCAGGATCCCGCTCAATTGGCAGGGTGCCGATTACAATGGCGGCGAAAACGCTAACATTCTGATCACCGGCAAACTCAAAGTCCCCAGCGGCAACGGCTACGCCGAGCTTCGTCTCGCCAACTCCGCTGACAAATGGATGATGCGCTTTTCTCCGTACGGCAACGACGGCGGATACAAGACTTACTTCTACAATTTCAACGACAACCGCGCCGTCAACGCCGGCGCCGCCAATGCCAACGAACCGCGTTTTCAGACGAAGACCGACAGAACCTCGTATGATGATGCCGTCAAATTTGACACATGGTGCGATTTCGCAATCTTCATTGACTGCGAAAACGGCTTCTTAAGATCTTTCGAGATCACCGACAACGACACCTTCAACTTCGCCAGCGACTACGCCACTATACTTAAATTTTTCCGCTCCGCCCCCTCCTTCTTTGAGTTCACGGCGGTCGGCAACGGCTGGAACGCCGAAAGATCCGGCGCTTACTTCGACGATCTGAAAGTGACCTTCATTCAGAAAGAGCCCATTCCCTGGGTAACGGTCTTTGAGGATGATTTCTCCACTTACAACGTCGGCGACTCTCTCACCGCAGTCAACTTAGATTATAAGAGACTCAATAGCGAAGAGACTTTCACTGATGAAATCGTTAGCGATGAAAAGGGCACCTATGCCAAACTGTGGGTCAACAAACCGACCGGCTCTCCCATAGACGGCGTCTATTACGATATCCCGGAGGCCTGCGTCCCCGCCGACGGCACCAAGCTGAGACTTACCATAAGAACCATCGTGAAGGACAACGGCACCTATTTTGCTTTTCTCAATAACGGCACGCCCGAGGCCTCCTACGGCTACCACAGCGCCAACGCCTGGTTCGCGACCTGGACGGAAGGCGCCTACGTCTCTCCCCGCTACAGCGGCCGCGAAAGAAACATTTACGGCTCATCTTACTTTGTGACCGCCAAAGTCACCGTGGCCAACGATGCCGACGGCGCCTACCTGGAATCCTGCAATATCGGCACCTCCCAGGCCGGCTACACCGATTACGTCTGGGGCTGCCCCTGGAGCACCTACTACGACACCCACTTGGCGAAAAACCCGAATCAGGCCGCCCTGGCCATTCAAGGCTGGCCCAACAGCGACGTGCGCTGGACCGGCCTCGATTATTTCAAAGTCGAATACGCCGCTCCGGAACCGGGCATGATCGCTTTGCTCGCACTCTTCGGCCTCGCTTTCCTCCGCAGGAAGTAAGCTGGAAAAGCAAAACGCAACAAAAAAACGCCGAGCGAAAACTCGGCGTTTTTTTATGCCCGCAAAAAGCAGAAAGTTTACATCCACTTCTCCAGTTTGCGGAGACTGGGAGCCTTTCTCCCCGATTTCATTTCCCAGATGTTCTCGAAGTCCCAGCCCTTGAAGGTCTCTTTCTTGCGCATGTTCTCGTTACTGACGATGCCTTTGGTGGGCTCCTTGGAGACGCCGAAGTTGTCGGCGCTGCAGTAGCAGTTTTCTTCGTTTTCAAACATAGGCACGACTTTTTCGCTGCGCCGGCTGCCCTGCAGCTTCATATTGCTGTAACAGTTCTCAAAAAGGCCCCTTCCGTTTCCCAATCCTGTCATGGTCCAAATGTGATGTCCGTTGAAGGACCACCCGCCCTGCTTGCTTCTCACTTCCCCTATGTGCTTAGGGTCAATGGAACTTTCCGGCAATTTAAATTTGCCGCTGCTGTAGCAATTGCAATAATAGGATTGGTCGGCGCTCGCCGTGAATCCCGCCACGCCGCAAAAACGATTCTCGTAATTTATGTTCGAGGCGCATTCGGAAAAGTAACTTCTCAATGAAAAAGTGGTAAGTCCTGAAATGGCTTTGTTGGCCGTGATGGTCCCGGAGACATAGCAGCCGGAGACCTGGCAGTCCGTTAATTTGCCGGCCAAGCCCGCTCCGTAGATCCCGATGGTAAAATCGACGTTGAGCAGCGCCAGGTCTTTTATGACGTAAACATTATCCCGATTCATAAGGCTTTGGGCTTGCTCGCGGGTAAATTTGCCTAAGACCTGGGGGCCGGAAGGGGGCGGCATCCAGTCCGCTCCTACCTTGCCGAAAAAGGCCGCGTAGTCCTCTTCCGGACGTCTGATGTAAAGATTCGAGATGGAATGCCCGCCCCCGTCGAAATGGCCCAGGAAGGGCGGATAACTTTTGCCCTTTTCCCGGAAACGCTTGTTGGAGGGCGTCTCCATGCCGATCGGGATGAAGCCCTTGCCGTTGTTCCAGCTCTTCGTTTCGGAAGCGTCCAGGTCGCAGGTCAGCTTGTAATATTTGCGGTAGGAATTCTCCACCGTCTCCTGCATCCAGACCAGATGCTCCATCTTGCTGATAAGGTAGGGAGAATCCTTCGTGCCTTCCCCCGGAGGGGTGATGGGCTCGTTTTTGGCCA
>DFCM01000059.1:0-1645 GCA_002366995.1 bacterium UBP3_UBA3054
ACGCATGAGAACTGCCTGGGCGGTTCCGCGGTCTATTTCTCCATGAGCGCCTCCTTCCAGGCCAAAGTCGGGCTGATAGGCGTCGTGGGCGACGATTTTCCCAAAGAGCACACCGAGCTTTTAAAAGAACACGGCATCGACCTCGAAGGTCTGGAAGTCGTAAAAGGCGCTAAGACTTTCCGCTGGTCCGGCTCGTACCTGAACGACGTCAACGCCGCGGACACGCACTGCACGATGCTGAACGTCTTCGCGACTTTCGAGCCCAAGATCCCGGAGAACTACAAAAAGGCGAAAACGCTCTTTCTGGCGAACATTCTCCCCTCCCTGCAGATGAAAGTCATAGAGCAGATGCCTGACAGTTACAAGGTCTGCGACACCATGAACTTCTACATCAACTCCGCCAGGGACGAGCTCGAGAAAGTCTTCGAAAAAGTCAACGTCATCGTCATGAACGACGGCGAGGCGAAGATGTTCACGGACTGCCCGAACCTGATAGCGGCCGGCAAAAAGATCATGGAGCGCTTCTCTCCGGAATATCTTTTGCTGAAGAAGGGCGAGCACGGCTCCCTTGTCTTCGGGCGTAACGGCTTCATGAAGGCCGTCCCCGCCTACCCGACCGAAAGAGTCATCGATCCGACGGGCGCCGGCGATTCTTTCGCTGGCGGCGTTCTGGGCTTCATCGCCAGGAACGGAAGACTGAACAACGAAAACGTTACGGAAGCTGTCCGCTACGGCACGGCTATGGGCTCCTTCCTTGTCACCGCTTTCTCTATTGACGCCTTCCGTCATCTTACGCTGGAAAAAATCGAGGAGCGCGTCGAAGCGCTCCGCTTCCTCTCGAAATAGAATGACCAAAAAAGTTCTTATAGCCATAGCCGACGGCAGCGAAGAGATCGAAACCCTGACTGCCTACGACCTTCTGAAAAGAGCCGGGGCGGAAGTGACGCTCGCCTCTCCCGAAGGCGGATTCGTCTCCATGTCCCGCGGCCTTACGGTCGTGAGCGACTGCGCGGTGAGCGAAGTCGCAAATGATTCCTTCGACCTCGTGGTGCTGCCGGGCGGACTCCCCGGGGCTTACAACCTTAGGGACTGCGAAGCGCTAGATCAGATCATTAAAAAGCGCGCCGAAAAAGGCGAGGCGATCGCGGCCATCTGCGCGGCCCCGGCCTTCATCCTGGCCGAAAAAGGCGTCCTCGACGGCTATGAGGCGACCTGCTATCCCTCCTGCGAGGAAGGCTACTCGAAGACCAAGTGGCGCACTGAGGAACCGGTCGTCTGCGACAGGAACATAATTACCGGGAAAGGGCCCGGCGCGGCCTATCTTTTCGCGCTCAAGCTTGTCGAATTTCTGTACGACAAGTCGGCGCGACAGCAACTCGAAAACGACACGATGTTCAACTGAGTTTTTTTAGCAACCAACACTGAAGATATGAGCAACCTTAGATTCAAAGCGGTGCGCGCCTCCTTCAACAAGAAGCCCATCCCCGTAGATACCCCAGATAAACTTCCCTCCGAATACTTCGGCGAGCTGACCTTCACGCGCGCCAGGATGAAGGAGTACCTTGATCCCAAGACTTACGAAGCCCTCATCGACTGCATAGACAACGGGAAACCGCTTAGCGTTTCCATAGCGGACGAAGTCGCG
>DFCM01000059.1:1814-2867 GCA_002366995.1 bacterium UBP3_UBA3054
GAAAAGCACGACTCCTTCTTGGAGTATGACGGCAAGGGCGGCATGATCGAAGTCTTCGACGGCAAAGTCCTGATCCAGCAGGAACCGGACGCCTCCAGCTTCCCCAACGGCGGCATCAGGGCGACCTTCGAAGCCCGCGGCTACACGGCCTGGGATCCGACGTCCCCCGTTTTCATCCAGGGCGACACGCTCTGCATTCCCACGGTCTTCCTGGCCTACACCGGCGAGGCGCTGGACTACAAGACGCCCTTGAAAAAATCTTTGAAGGCTCTGACGGAAGCCGCGCTTCCGATCTGCGAGCTTTTCGACAAGAAAGTCAGCAAAGTGAAGGCCTACCTCGGCTGGGAGCAGGAATTCTTCCTCGTGGACGAGGAGCTCTACGCCGCCAGGACCGACCTTACGTTGGCCGGCAGGACCCTTATGGGTCACGAGTCGAGCAAGAGCCAGCAGCTTGACGACCACTACATGGGCTTCATCCCCGCCAGGGTCATGAACTTCATGCGCGAACTGGAGATCGCGGCCTACAAACTCGGCATTCCCTTAAAGACGAGGCACAACGAGGTCGCGCCCAACCAGTACGAGATCGCGCCGATCTACGGCGAAATGAATCTTAGCAACGACCAGAACCAGCAGGTCATGAACCTCATGAACCACGTGGCCAGAAAGCACGGCTTCGTCGTTCTCCTGCACGAGAAACCTTTCGCCGGCATCAACGGCAGCGGCAAGCACAACAACTGGTCGCTTGGCACCGACACGGGCGTTCCCCTTTTCGCTCCCGGAAAGGACGCCGCCGGCAATCTGCAGTTCCTGACCTTCCTCGTCAACACCCTGATGGCTGTGAAGCGCTACAACGGCCTTTTGAAGGCGAGCATAGCGTCTTCTACCAACGCGCACCGTCTGGGGGCCAGCGAGGCTCCTCCGGCCATTATTTCGGTATTCCTCGGCCAGGCCATGACGAGCGTTCTGAAAAAACTTCTGGAAGTTCCTTCCGACACGCCAATCGAGATCGCCGGAAAGCACGGGAAGAAGATCGGTCTCGTTGAGATCCCCGAA
>DFCM01000069.1 GCA_002366995.1 bacterium UBP3_UBA3054
ACGAACGGCGAATGGGACGTCTCCGCCGTCAAGGCGATCGACGAGAAGAAAAAGCTCGTCTATCTCGAAACGACCAAGACGAATCATTTGCAGCGCCAGCTCTTCAAGGTAGGCTTTAACGGCGAACAATTGGAGCGCGTCACCAAGGGCCAGGGAACGCACAACATCACCTTCAATTCCGACGCCTCGCTCTTCATCGACTGCCACTCCACCAACCAGGCTCCTCCTGTCTACACGCTCCACAGCGCTGATGGCAAAGCCCTGCGCGTCCTGGAAAGCAACGCAGCCCTCAAAAAGCTTCTGAAAGATTACCCTGTCACGAAAAAGGAAATGTTCCATTTCGTGACGCCGGAAAAGACGAAGCTCTTCGGCTGGATCATCAAGCCCTACAAGTTCGATCCCAAGAAACGCTATCCCCTCTTCATGACCTTCTACAACGGCCCGCATTCCCAGGCCGCCACGGAAGGCTGGCAGTTCGGCTGGGAGCGCTACCTGGCGGAAAGAGGCTACATCGTGGCCTGCGTGGACGGGCGCGGCACCGGCTGGCGCGGCGAGGAATTCCTGAAATGCACCTACAAGCAGCTCGGCCGCTATGAAGTCGAGGACCAGATCTACGCCGCGAAATTCCTCGGCTCGCTCCCCTACGTCGACGAAAAGAGGATCGGCGTCTTCGGCTGGAGCTACGGCGGATTCATGGCCTCGAGCCTGATGGTCAGGGGCGGAAATGTCTTCAAGCTCGGCATCGCGGTTGCTTCCGTTACCGACTGGCGCTTCTACGACACGATCTACACCGAAAAGTTCATGTCCACGCCCCAGGAGAACCCCGACTACGGCAAATGGTCGCCCGTCAACTTCGTAGACGGCCTGACCGGCAAGCTTCTCCTTGTGCACGGCATCGCGGACGACAACGTCCACTTCCAAAATTCCCTCCTCCTAGAGGAAGCCCTCATCAAGGCCGGAAAACAATTCGAGATGCATTACGTCCTCAACAAGGACCACGGCATCGGCGGGCCGCACACTACGCCGCACCTCTACACCAGAATGTTGAATTTTATAACCGAGAATCTCTAAGGATCAACTCATGAAAAGCATACTTCCCTTCCTCACGAAAGAACGCGTGATCGACCTCAAAGGGCAGAACAAATCCGACTGCCTTTACGAACTGGCCAAAGTCGCCGTCAACGAAGCCATTCACGAAGACGTTGAGGCCCTTTACGACGAACTGATGGACAGAGAACGCCTGATGTCCACCGGCATCGGCATCGGCATCGCCGTCCCCCACACCCGCTGTCCGGAAACCGACACCTTCACGGTGGCCATCGGCCGCACCGCGGAAGGCGTCCGCTATGATTCCGTGGACGGCCAGCCTGTTCACCTTATGATCCTCATCATCGCCCCCGGCAACGACAGGAGAGAATATCTGCAGCTTCTGGCCAAGGTCGTCATGAGGCTCAAGGACCGCGAATTCTTCCAGAAACTGATGGACGCCCCGACGCCCGCCGACGTCTACGACATCATCGCTAAAGACGAGGATGCTGAATAACTTCCAAAACTTTCTGGGCTCTCCCCTTCTGACCCTCGGCATCGCCATGCTGATGGGTTTCTTCGTGGGACGACTAGCGGAGATGATCAAGCTCCCCCGTGTCACCGGCTATGTCATAGCCGGCGTCATACTCGGGCATACGATCTACTCCGGAAGTTTCGACCTTCTGCGTTTCGACATCACCAACGATTTCGCCTTAGGCTTCGTCGCCTTCACGATAGGCGCCGAACTGGAAATGGATAGGCTGAAAAAAGTCGGACTGTGCGTGGCGACCATCGTCGTCTTCGAAACGCTCGTTTCCTTCCTGCTCGTCTCTTTCTGCACCTTCCTTCTGACGAAAGAGCTGCCGCTCTCCGTGCTCCTCGGCTCCCTGGCCTCCGCCACGGCGCCCGCCGCCACGGTCATGACCTTGAGGCAGATGAAAGCCAAAGGCCCAGTCACCACCACCCTGCTCGCGGTAGTGGGCCTCGACGACGCCCTGGCGCTGATCGTCTATGCCTTCGCTGCGGCCTTTTTAAAGGGCTCTCTCAACTCGGACGGTATCTCTATCGTCCAGGCCTTCATCCTGCCCTTATTGCGAATTCTAGGCGCTCTGGGACTGGGCGGACTGCTCGGCTTAGCCATGCTCCCCGTCCTTAAGAGCATCACCCTCCAAGCAGAGATGCTGCTTTTCGTCTGCGCCTCCATAATCTTCTGCGACGGTCTTGCCACCAGGTTCGGCTTCTCGGAGCTCCTTTGCAACATGGCCTTCGGCTTCACCGTCGCCAACGTCGGGCGCTTTTCAACGGGAAGACTGCTTAACGCCATCGACCAGCTTACGCCGCCCATCTACGCGGCCTTCTTCGTCCTGGCCGGCGCGCAGCTTAGGCTCAACGCCTGCTGCAACGCCTTCATGCTCTCCCTGGCGGCCGTCTACACCCTAAGCAGGATCGTCGGCAAAGTCGGCGGCGCCTACCTTGGCAGCCTAATCGGCAAAGCCAGCGACACCATAAGAAAAAATATCGGCTACGGCCTCGTCTCCCAGGTCGGTATCGCCATCGCCCTGGCCGTCATCATAAGAAGAGAGTTCAGGCCTCTCAACATCTACTTCGGTAATTTTGAAATGAGCCAGATGATCATCAATCTCTTGCTCTTCACCACCATCTTCACGGAAATAATCGGACCGGCCCTGACGCGCTACGGCATAAGGCGCGCCGGGGAGGACCACAGCGCGGAATAAAAATTATGCAGCTCCTCATTATCAAACTCGCCAAAGAAGAACTTCTTGAAGACCTTCTAACCGCCCTCACGGCCTCCGGTCTCGACACGGCCTGCATCGTGGACTCCAGCTCCATCCAGAAATTCATGGGACAGAGGATCCCGATCTTCGCGGGACTCAGGACCGAGATGGACCACTACTCCTACTGCAAGGTCATAGCGGCCCGCGTTCTCTACCCCGAGAGCCTCGACGAATTCCGCAGGCTCTTAAAACGTTCCAACATCGACTTCGACGACCTGGAGAACGGCACCGCCCTCCTCATCCCCTGCGAGGAACTTTAATAATCGTCAATCAAGTTTTCCTCAATCTCTTCAGGAGTGGGAAGAAAATTAGACAGTTCATACTCTGAAATGCCTATAGGTTCGTTTGAAGTTCCAACAGCATACTTTGCAAGGATATTGTTCTTATTCTTGCAAATGATTAAGCCTATCGTTTTGTTATCTCCTTCCCTTCGTATTAGGTCATCCGTCACGGCAACATAGGTTGCTGTTTGTCCAATATCTCCTGCATTAAATGCCTTGACTTTAATCTCTACGACAACATAACAATGCAGCCACAAATGATAAAACATCAGATCTACATATTCTTCCGCTCCTTTGATAGGAAGCAAATATTCTTTTCCAACAAAAGCAAATCCCTTGCCAAGCTCAAGAAGGAATTTAATGACATTGTTAATCAATGTATCTTTTAAATTCTTTTCATTATAATCGTCCTGAATTTGCAAAAAGTTAAAATTGTATGGATCCTTTGTTATTTCTTGTGCAAGATCGCTCTGCGGAGGCGGAAGAGTAAATGCAAAATTTGATATTGACTTTCCATGTCTCGCATAAAGATCGGTGTCAAGAAAATTTTCCAATACAGCTCTCGACCAATTATTTTGAATAGTCTTCTTTACGAAAAAGACGGCCTTTTCTTTATTTCCTTTACATCTGTCGATAATTAGCCTATGATGCCCCCAAGGAATGGAAAACAAATCACTTTCCTGCAAATCTCCCACAAGTTGTGGGAAATTTGTTCCAGAATAAAGCAAATAGAATAATTATAATACGACCTCTAGGGCGTTAGAACCAGGCGGAAGCCTTCGCCGGAACCGGCTCCCGACGGACCGTTAATATATCTCATGGCGGAACGGCAATATTGCGCCCCTTCCCCTTCGCTGTGAGCTCCGCCGCGCTTTATACGCAGTCTGCCGTTAGGGGCGCCTCTCGGATCGGTGGATCCGCCGTCATAATATTCGAAATACCAATCCAAGCAGAACTCCCAGACGTTGCCGTGCATGTCGTACAACCCCCAGGCGTTCGGCAGATATGAACCGACGACGGTATGCTCGGCATAGCCGCCTTTCCCGTCTTCCCTGTTGTAGTAATAGCGGCCGAGTTTGTTCAGACTGCCGTCCGTATATTCGTTGGTAAGGTTGCTGCCGTCGTTCAGAGCCGTAGTCGTTCCGGCCCGGCAGGCGTATTCCCACTGCGCTTCCGTGGGAAGATCGAAGGACTTTCCGGTTTTGGCGCGGAATTTCCCGAGGAAAGAATTCGCGTCGACTTCATCGCTCTCCGGCCATTTCGCGCCTAAATTCTCGCCGCGTATGGCATTGTAAGAAACGGACTCGACCGGCCGCGTGTCGCCTTTGTATTGCGAGGGGTCGGCTCCGGTGATAAGCTGATACTGTTTCTGCGTCGTCTCAAAAACGCCCATGTAAAAAGGCTTCGAGATAGTGACCTGAATCTGAAAATCCGTATCGAACAACGTTTGCCCAACCTCATCCTGAGGGGAGCACATCGTGAATACTCCGCCCTTGATCTTGGCGAAAACCATTTTCGAAGTCTTGTATTCGTCCGTCCAGCCGCCTTCCGGAACCTCGTCCAGATAGCTTATGCCTCCGCTCTGCAGATCGACCACCATGTAATTCTGAAGATCGTCGCCTTCGTCGTAATCGCCGTCCGACACGATGAGCGTCACGCGGAAACCGGAATAGCTGCCGCCGTATTCCGGATAATCGGCAACCTGGCACGCCGAACGGGCATTGCCTGCTCCGTGCGTCCACCCACCGCCGCGCATACGGCGGAAATTGCCGATATTGGGACCCAAAGGATCCGTCAATTGATGCTTGAACAAACTCTCTTCCTCTGCGTAATTATGCCAATCCAAACACCACTCAAAAACGTTGCCGTGCATATCGTATAAGCCCCAGGCATTGGGAAGATATGAACCTACGGCGGTATGCTCGGCATAGCCGCCTTTCCCGTCATCCTTGTTGAATTTGTAACGTCCAAGCTTGTCCAGTTCCGGGTCTTCCGAAGAGTCTGTCATATCGGTCCCGTTGTTCCAATCAGTTGTCGTTCCGGCTTTGCAGGCGTATTCCCATTGCGCGTCCGTGGGAAGATCGAAATTCTTTCCTGTCTTGGCGCGGAGCTTGCCCATGAAAGAAACATTGTCGACCGCGGTGTTTTTAGGCCACTGGCTGCCTTTTCCCGATCCTCTTACCCAGAAAAAAGAAACGCTTTCCACAGGCCGCGTATCGCCCTTGAATTCGGAGGGGTTCGTTCCCATAATGAGCTCGTATTGCTTCTGGGTCGTCTCGAAAACTCCGATGTAAAAATCCTTCGAGAGCGTGAATTCGCGCCAGGACTCGAGGTAAGATTTTTCATCGTCATCTCCCTCCTTGCCTTTCATAAATTTGCCGGCCTTGATCCTTCTAAGAACCATCTTCGTCGTCTTGTATTCATCCGTCCAGCCCTCATCCGGCACGCTGTTGCGGTAGGTTATCCTGCCGCTTTCCAGATCGACGATCATGTAGAGGCCTTCGGAAGGAAAGTTTGGCTTTTCAGCGACCTCGACCATCATGAGCATTTCTTCCGTCACAACGCCTTCAAAGCTTTCATCCGGCATCCATATGGCTTTGTATTTTCCCGCGCCGGGAACAGTCCCGTCAGATCCGTCTTTCGTCACAACGCCGTT
>DFCM01000094.1:0-8497 GCA_002366995.1 bacterium UBP3_UBA3054
GCGGCGGAGGTCGACATCATGTACGACGAAGGCATCTCTTCCGAGGGAACGCTCGTCGACGTCGCCACCGCCATGGACATCATCCAGAAGCGCGGCGCCTGGTTCTCCTTCGGCGACCAGCGTCTGGCCCAGGGCCGCGACGCCTGCAAGGAATACCTTAAGAACGATCCGGATTTCGCCAAGAAAGTGGAAGGCATGATCAGGGAGAAATACGGACTTCTGAAGGGTGAACTTCCCGAGAAGGAAGAAACCAAGGAAAGCAAGAAAGAAAAATGAGTCCAGCTAAGGACGCCGTGCGGCTGGGAGCGGAGCTCCTGGCGGTGCGCGACTATTCCGAAAAGGAAATGACCGAGAGACTGACGCGCCGCGGCTACTCCCCTGAGGAGAGCCGCGCCGCTTCAGCGCGCTTGGTCGAGCTTGGGCTTATCAAGATAGCCGGCAATGACCGCGAGGCGCTAAGAAATGCGGCCAGGGAATATCTCCTGAAAAAAGGGAAGGAGCTGAAACCGTCGACGCTTTCATCCCTGGCGGCTTATCTCGTGCGAAAAGGCTTCGACGAGGATCTCATAGAGGAATACTTGAGCGAGGCCGCGGAAGTGATGAGGGATCCTGAAAGGGAATGAAGACCGTTTCGAACATAATCGACCTCGGCGGCGTCTGGCAGGCCAATTTGGACGGTGAGAAATTTGCCGTCCAAATTCCGGGCGCGGTCGAGAGCGCTACGCAAAGGAAAGACTTCGGCGGTTTCTTTACGCTGAGAAAAACTTTTTCCCTAAAAAAGCGCTTCAAATTTTACCTTCTGCGCTGCAAGGCCGTCAGCTACTTCTGCGAGATCACGCTCAACGGAAAATCGGTCGGCTCCCACGAAGGGATGTGGGAGGAATTCTCTTTCGACGCCACGCGCTTCCTAGTCGACGGCGAGAACGAGCTTGTTTTCAGGATCGCCAAGCCCGGCTATTACGACAGCGACCCGTATCCTCTAAGAAAAGTGCTCTCCGGCTTCGTGCCGGACGTCTGCTGCACGTTCGGCGGGATCTGGGACGACATAACTTTGGAGGGCTATGACGAGGCGCTTCTTACGAGCTGCTACGCCGACAACTGTTCGCTGAAACTCGAACTGGAAATAAAAAAAGAGGGCGTCTATTACCTGGAAGGGAAGATAAAAGGGCTTAGGGAGATCAGGGGAAAGTGGGAGCTGAAAAAAGGCCTGAGGGAAGTGGTGGTCCCGCTGAATTCCGGCCGGATGGAGAAATGGTCTCCCGAGAATCCCAAACGCTATGAGATAAGTTTCAAAATAAAGGGCGCCAAAGACCGTATTGAAGGCAAGACCTTCTGGGCGCGCCGGGAGATCTGCTGCAAGGACAACGCGCTGCTCCTAAACGGCGAGCCCATCTATTGGCGCGGGATCCTTCACTGGGGCTTCTACGACGAACTGATTGCTCCGAACCCCGACGAGGACGCCATTCGCGCCGAAGTGAAGGCTCTCAAAAAAATGGGCTTCAACGCCGTGAAGCACTGCCTCTACATCCCGCGCAAAAAATATCTCGACATCTGCGACGAAGAGGGAATGCTCTGCTGGATAGAGTTTCCCTTGTGGCTTCCCGAAGCGAATCCCGAGTTGGAGAACAGGATCAGAAGAGAGTACGACGCTATTGGCGAAGCGCTTCTGGGACACCCCTGCGTCGCTCTTCTGACTTTGGGCTGCGAGATGAATTCCGTCGTCAAAGCGGACATCCTGAAGGAAACGTACCTCAAGCTGAAAAAGAAGCTCGGCGTTCCCGTAAAAGACAATTCCGGTTCCGGCGAATGCTACGGCGGCTTGAAAGTCTCCTACGGCGATTTCTACGACTATCATTTCTACGGGGAACTCCAGAACATGGAGGACCTAATCGATCATTTCACGCCCTCGTATCGCGCCGGGAAACCCTGGCTCTTCGGCGAATACTGCGACAGCGACACCTTAAGGGACCTGAAAAAAGTCAGGGAGGGAAAGAAGGCGTCCTTCCTTTGGTGGGCAAGCGGGAACGTTAAGGGCAATCCCATAAAGAAACTGAAACCCGATTTCTATCTCGACGGCTTTGAGAAAGCCTTTAAAGATCTCAGGAAAGACTTTGAAAAATTAAGAATGTCCTCGGCAGACCACGCTCTGACGCACCGCAAAGTGACCGTGGAAGAGACGAGGATCTACAGGGAGATCTCGGGTTACGACATCACGGCTATAAGGGACGTGCCGATAGCGACCAGCGGAATATTCGACGACCTTGGCAACATGAAATTCCCGCCCGAGGAATTCATCCGTTTCAACAGCGACGTAGTGATCTTGCCCGCCTGGGATCTGAGAAGGACCTGGATCTGCGGCGACCGCGTCTGTCCGAAGGACCGCTACAGCTATTGGAGCGGCGCTTCCTACGACCTGCACATCCTGATCTCCAATTATTCCGGATCAGACCTGAAAGGGGAGACCTTGCGGCTGGAACTGCGCGACGATAACGAAAAGCTGATCATGTGGGAAGAGCGCCTGCTGCCGAAAGTCGGCAGAGGCGAAATTAAGGAAGTCTGCTATTTCAACGCCGTCCTTCCGGAAGTGTCCGCCCCCACAAACCTCAAACTGACGGCCAGTCTTGGAAAATACAGCAACTTTTGGCCAGTCTTCGTTTATCCCAAACCGAAAAACGAGATCGAAAACTTTCTGCTCAGGGACCACACCGGCGTTTTCAGGGGAATGAAAGGCGCGAATGAAGGGGCGAAGATCATCGTAACGGATCAGCTTGACGAGTTTGTCAGGAAATTTCTCCTGAAGGGCGGGAAGGTCTTCCTCATGCAGGGGAGCGATCCTGCTTTCCCGACGGAGGAGGTCTCTTTCTGGCGCGAGAGCTTTCCGGTGAGCATCCCGCATCCCGTTACGTCCAATCTCAAACGCTCCTGCTTCACGGAGGACCTCAGATACTTCTCAGTCGCCCCGGAAAGGGCCGTATGCGCAAAAGAGGTATCGGATATGGGCTTCTCTTTGAAACGCCCCGTATTGAGGCGCTGCGACGCTAGAAACTGGAAAGTCGCGGAGTATCTGGCGGAATATTTCTACGGGAAGGGGACACTCATCGCCACGACCCTCAAACTCTCCGGCGGGAGAGGCAGAGAAGCTTCGGGATTCCGGAACAATGTCTTCGGGACGTACCTTTTTGGTAAGATAATAGAATACCTGACCGATAAATCAAAATAAAGCAAGTTTATGGCGGAATTAAAGATTGAAAAAGGCTCGTTTTTCCTCGATGGAAAGGAGATCTTCCTGACCTCCGCGGAAGTCCATTATTTCAGGACTCCGAGGGAAAACTGGGAAAATGTTTTGAATAGCGTGAAGGAAGCCGGCTGCAACGCCGTCTCCTTCTACACCCCCTGGCTCGTGCACGAACCGGAGGAAGGCCGTTTCGACTTCACCGGGCTCTATCATCCCTGCAACGACCTGGTCGCTTTCCTGGAACTGGTCAAAAAGAGCGGGCTCCTCTGCTACTGGCGCCCGGGCCCCTATATCTACGCCGAAGCCACGGATCAGGGTATTCCGAAATGGTTCACCAAGAAAAACCCCCAGAGCATGGTCATGCGCTATGAGGACGGGGAATACATTCCCAGCTCGGCCGTCAACGCCGTCGCGCACATGAACGGGGATTTCCTCGCCGCCGTCGAGAAATGGTACGCGGCCGTGTCGGAAGTCATCAAGCCTTACCAGGCGCCGGATGGCTTCGTCGTCATGACGCAGCTCTGCAACGAAGTGCCCGGCGACGATTTCAGCGACGAGAATCCCGTCAACCTGGGCCTCGAGAAGAAGGACGGCATCTGGCCGACGTATCTCAGGGAAAAATACGGAACGCTTGAAAAGATCAACAACGTCTACGGCTGCAGCTTCGGCGATTTCTCAAGGATACCTCCCTACATGCTCGAGCAGGCGAACAAGACGCTCTACGAGATCGAGCGCAGGGAATACTACTACGGCTGCTATTATCCGAAGTATTTCCAGAAACTGAGAGACATTCTTAAGTCTTGCGGCATAACGACGCCCATGACGCACAACGCCTACTGTCCGCGCGCGCTGTCGCTGCACATCAAAAACAAGGAGCTGAACCCCTGGCTCAACATCGGAGTGGACTGCTACTACTCCATGAGCGGGAACCTGAATCTCACCAACGGAACGTATTTCTGCGAGTACGGTCCCGAATATCTCAAGAGCATCCTCTTCAGCACGCCCTGGGTGATAGAGCAGGAGAGCGGGTATTGGTTCGACTTCCCCAGAGTCTACGCCCCCGAACTTTTCATCTGGAATGTTTGGGCGGCCGCGGGCGGCTACAAGGGCCTCAACATGTATCTCTGGGGCTCCGGCAGCAACCGGCAGGGCCTTGGTTTCTTCGGAACCGACCACAACTGGCAGGCGCCCGTCGATCAGAACGGAACGAGAAAGCCTTCCTTCGACGCGATCCAGCGCTCGTTTGCCGAGATCAAAAAGCACGCGGAGGATTTCCGCGCCGATTCCGTCTACGACATCGCCCTGGGCGTGAAGAGGGAGCCCGTGGTCAGCCTCAAGCCTGTCGGCCCGGCCACCACGGAAGTTTTCTACGCCTTAAGGTCGCAGGGTTTCCTGCCCAAGCTCGTCGATTTTGAGAGCGAGACGCCGGAAGAACTTCTGAAGCATCCCGTCCTGGTCGTTGTGAACGACCGCTGGATGGCCAGGAAAGTTCAGGAGAAGCTGGCCGCCTACGTTGAAGCCGGCGGAAATCTGCTGCTCATAGGTTCGCTGCCGACCAAGGACGAAACGGACCATTACTGCCACATTCTGGCCGACGAACTGGGAGTTCTCGGCGGCACTTTCCCCAAAAAGAGCGTGGACCAGGAAAAGGTCCTTTTCGAAGGCCAGGAATATTATCTCGGCAAGACGATCCAGAACATCGACATCGACAAGAAGGGCGAGACCTTGGGACGCACGGAAGCCGGACGCCCGGCCATTGTCTCCGTTAAGAAGGGGACAGGCACGGCCCAGATCTTCCCCGTGATGTTCGCCAATCATTTCAAAAGCCAGGCCGTCCTGATCAAGAAGCTGATAGCGCGTCTTGGCAAAAAGCCCACGGTGGAAGGCCAGGATCTTTTGAGAGTGATCCCGAAAGCGAACGGCAAGGCCTTCGTCCTTAACATCCATCCCGTTCCGGTCGCCGAGAATCTTACGATCGGCGCGGAGGCCGTCGAGTGCGAGCTTGATCCGTACTCCTACATCATCGTCGACTGGAAGTAATTCCGCGATAAAACGAGTTTTGTCTCGGACGAAAAGTCATGTTCCCTTGGCAAACAGGCTTCGCTAAGTTTGCTTACGGGAGCATGACTTTTTTCGTCCTCGACAAAGCGTAAGCTTCACTTCCTGCGGAGGAGGAAGGCCGCGGAGACAAGAAGCGTAGCGATAAGGCCGGGCTCCGGAACGCCGAAGGCCAAGGGAGACGTGGTGAGCGTAATGTAGGTCCCGCCCGCCTGACTCTCAAGATTTTTGCCGTAGACTTCGCAGACATATTCCCCTTTGCCGTAAGTTTGGGGATCTATCGAGGAGTTCGTCTCGCCCTCCAATTCCTCAAGAGCGCCGGTCTCGGAATTCTTTTTATACCATTGCTGGGAGATGGGGGTGCCGTAGGTCTTAACATCAAGAGCTTCGCTGAGAGACCTTGTTTTCCTTTCCTCGATCCAGGCGCCGAAAAGCTTGCTGTTATCATTCCAGATATTGTTCCAGCTGGTCTGTCTGCTAGCCATGCGGCTTTTGATAGTCGCTACGTCTGCCAGGGAATCGCTGCCCCAACGCAGATAGTTCAGCTGATGGGCGGCGGAGAGAAGCTCCCCCTTCTGCGCGGTCTCGCCTGAATTAAGTTCCGCCAGTCTTGTGGAAAATCCCGGGGCGGCGGTCTGCTGCTCATAGAGGGCTTTGACAAAATCCGCTTTTTTTAGAAACTGCGGTATCAAAAAAGCCGGGGAAGAATTGTTGGTATAGAGATGGCTGGAACTGATCTGGGAGAAATCGTAGTCCCAAACAGGCTCGGCGATAAGTTTGCCTATGAATTCTCCGCTTGCGGGATCGGCGTCGATGTAGAAGAAGGTGGAGAGTACGCAGAAGTCGGAGTTGCACAAAAAGCCGTCCAGCATCAAATGCTTGGCCATGCTTGAAACGTCTATGTATTCGGAGTAATGTCTGCCCTTTGAGTTGAAACCTTTGGGGTCAAAGAGCGCGTCCTCGTATTCCTGAACGAAGATCGCGATCCTCTGGACTTGCTCTTTGGTGGCGGCCTCCGGCTCTTTCATGGTGTAGATCTGTCCCCGGCGGGTGATGAAGAAAACATGCTCGTCCTGGCAGTACACGCCGTAGCAGACGTTCATTTCTATGACGAAGCCGCCTTCGCCGCCGCCGGCGACTCTGGAATTCGTGGCGTACTGGTAAGATTGGATGCCGGCCGCCAGGGCCGGGTCGGCGGAATCGTCCTCAACGTTGACCGTTTCGGTGGGGGAGGGAATGTTCCAGCTCGAGACGTTTAAGGGGGCGATGTCGTCCGAATCGCCGGATGCTCCGCCAACTCCCTTGATGCCGTTTTTTTGCACGATTCTGGTGGTCGATTCCTCGTCTTCAAAGGTGAAATCAGGCTTATTGATGTTGATCCTTTTGGAATCGACCGTCACGCGTTCCTTAAGAAGGTAGAAGCCGCGGTAGGAGCCGTTGATGTAGAGATCCACGAACTCCATGCCGGGATTGAAGTTCATGCCCATGGCGTCCGCCAGCTCGTGGGCGATCCACTCTTTCAGTCCGCTTCTATCCTTCCTGTCCTGAAGGTTGAGGGAAAGAAGCGCGAACTTTTTGCTCTTGGCCACCCCTTCTATGAGCGCGTATTTTTCGTTAAGGTTTATCTTGTAGGGCTTCTTATCTCCAGAATAAGTCCAGGTGGCGTTGCCTCTGCCAGCGATCTTTTTCACCTGCAAAAGCCCGGAACTCGTTCCGTCCGGCTTGATCTTCAGGGCCGCGCCCGTCGCTTCGTTCTTTTTGCTCCTGTTAAGGTAGGCGATGTCGTGGTCGTCCAAAGTGACGTAGAGGGCGGCGATGTTCTCGGATCTCGCTATGAAGAAGTTGGTGCGGAAGCCGGACGGGTAGTCGATCTTAAGGTCGTATTTTACGCCGGGCTCCATTTCTCCGAAGATCTCGTGCATGTCTAGAGGAACCGTTCCGAAGGCAAGGCTTCTGCCTTCCATCGTGCCGGAAAGCGTTGTGCCGGCATCGAGCCGCAATTCGGAGAGGTCGGAAAAACTAACGTGGGCGGGAAAATACATGCAGCCCTCGTCGCAAAGTATTTTGGTGTCTCCCGAGCCGTATTGGAAACGGAAGGCGTCGCAGACGATCTGCCCGCTCCCGTAGGCATAGAAGGCAGTTTCGCTTACGCTGTCGTACATCCCGGCTTTGCCCTGCGAGACATCGTAGACCGGGACGAGATCCCTTTTGACGTCGCCGTCTATGATGATTTTGAAATCATAGACTCTGATTCCGTAGCAGGTGTAAGCGGAGCTGGAGTTGATGGTGAAGATCTGGCATTCGCTGCTGTTGATGCCCTTGGCGTTTCCGGTGACGGAATCGAGAAGTTCGCCTCCCTCGGAGAAAACTTCCAACAGGGTGGTGGTCTTGTTCTGGGTCATGTGCAGGCGGTATTTGGCGCCTAATTCGGCGGTAAGGACGGTGGGGTTCCAGATCTCGAAATGATTGTTAGTGGTCACGCCGAAATAGTTCTTGGGACCGGCTCCGTCAAACCCCATCAGGCGTCTTTTCGAATAGTTTAGAGAGGTGACTTCCAGAAGACAGTCAAGCTCGACCGTCGTAGCGCCGGATTGAGTCACGCCGGTCTTGATGTATCCGCCCTTGGTCTCGACCCAGTTGGCCTGCACAAGATTGGACGGAAGCTCGCAGCGGGCGCCAAGGGCGCAGCAGGCGAGGAAAAGGACGGCTTCTATGATCTTTCTGGCTTCCATGCGGCTTTTACGGCGATATCTCTTTTCTAAAATTTTATTTCTTTTAGGGGAAAAAAGCAAATCGTCAAACAAAAAGCCCCCGGTTTGAGCCGGGGGCTTTTTTGCGGAGCAATCACTTTCTGCGAAGCAAAAAAGCCGCCGCGGCAAGGAGCATTCCGATCATTCCGGGCTCCGGAGCGCCGAAAACGAAGGGAGCGGTGTAGAGCGTCACGTTCTGACCGCCGGCCTGGGGTTCCAGGTTGACGCCGCTGATGGCGCAGACATATTCGCCTTTGCCGTAATAGGTGGGGTCTATGGCCGCTTCCGTTTCGCCCTCGATGGCTTTAAGGGAGTTGTCTTCCTCGTCCAGTTTGTACCACTGGTATTCGCCGGCGGTGCCGTAGTTGTAAGCGGAGATATCGCTGGATTCGGAAGCGCTGAAGGAGAAGATGGAATACTGGGGAGCGGGGGCTTCGTCCACCCAGGCGCCCAG
>DFCM01000094.1:8639-26028 GCA_002366995.1 bacterium UBP3_UBA3054
CATGCTGTTCCTGAGGACCTCGCTGTCGAATACGGAATCGCTGCCCCACCTGAGGAAATTGAGTTTGTAGGTGGGCATTAGCTTAGCGGCCAGATCGTCCAGTTCGCCGCCGTTCAGTTCGGCGATCCTCTTAGTGAAGCCGTTCTCGTCATTCTGGATCTCATAGAGGGCCTTGACGAAATCCGCCTTGTTGAAGAAGTGAGGAACGTAGCACATCCTGCTGGCGCTGTTGACGAAGATGTGGCTGGAATTGACCTGGGCGAAATCGTAGTCCCAGACCGGCTCGGCCTTGAGCTTTCCGATATATTCGCCGGTAGCGGGATCGGCGTCGATGTAGAAGTAAGTGCTGATGATGCAGAAATCGGAGTTGGCCATGAAGCCGTCCAGAGCCACATGCTTGGCCATGCTCGCGACGTCGATGTATTTCGAATAGTGTTTGCCCTTGGCGTTGAAGCCGGTCTCGCTGAAGAGGGCGTCCTCCATTTCCTGCACGAAGATCGCGATCCTCTGGACCTGCTCCTTGGTGCCGCACTCGGAGGTCTTCAGGTTGAATATCTGGCCTCTCCTGGTAATGAAGAAGCTCGGCTCGTCATATAAGTAGGCGGAATAGCAGACGTTCATTTCGATGATCACGCCGCCGTCCTTGCCGCCCTGAAGCTGTGAGCCGGTGGCGTACTGGTAAGCCTGGATGCCGGCTTTCAAAGCGGGGTCTTCATCGTCGTTCTCGCTTAAGATGGTCTCGATGGCTGCCGGAACGTTCCAGCTGGAGACTTTGAATGGCTCCTCGTCGCCCTCGTCGCCCTCGGCTCCGTCGACGCCCTTGATGCCGCTTTGCTGCACCACTCTCGTGGTGGAAGTTTCGTCCTCATAGAGGAATTTCGGTTCATGGATGTTGATCCTGTCGGACCCGATGGTTATGCGTTCCTTGATGACATAGATGCCGCGGTAGGAGCCGTTGACGTAGAGGTCGACGAATTCCATGCCGGGGACAAAGCTCATGTCCATAGACTCGGCCAGCTCGTGGGCGACGAATTCCTTGAGGCAGCTGCGGTCTTTCCTGTCCTGCAGGTTAAGGGAGAGTAGGGCGAATTTTTTGTTGGGGCTTTTGGAAGCGATAAGATTGTATTTCTCGGCCAGGTTGATCTTGTAAGGCTTCTTGTCGCCGGAATAAGTCCAGCTCGTGTTGCCGCGGCCCGCGAACTTCTTGACCTCGAGAAGCGGGGAGGCTGTGCCGTCGGGGGCGATCTTCAGCGCCGCGCCGGAAGCCTGGTTGGCTTTGCTCTTGTTGATCATCTCAACGCTGGTGGCGTTGAGGTTGACGAAAAGGGCGGGGATGTTGGCGCTCTTGGCGAGATAGAAGCTCGTCGCGGCGCCGGAGGGGAAGCTGACTGTCACCGGATACCTTTCGCCGGCTTCCATGTCGTCGCCGAAAAGCACGCGCATGTCAAGGGCGTCCGTGCCCACGGTCAGGCTTTCGCCGGTGGTGCCGGAAAGAACGGTGCCAGCGGGGAAAGTGAGGGTGTCGAGGTTGGAGTAGTCAGCGTAGGAGGGGAGGTAGAGGGTGTCGCCGTCAGGGCAGACCTTGCTTTCGCCTTCACCGTAAGAGTAATCAAGGGCGTCACAGATCAGTTTGCCTTCGTTGCTGGCGTAAAAGGTCTCGCCGCTCACGCTGTCATACATTCCGGCCTTGTGGGATTCTATGTCCATGACAGGGGAGAAATCCCTTTTCAGCTCGCCGTCAAGAAGGATCTTGAAGTTGTAGAGCCTGACGTCGTAGCAGTGGTAGTTCGGATTGGAGGCGATGATGAAGAGCTGGCATTCGCTATTGTTGATGCCGTTGGCGTTGCAAACCATCTTCTCCAGAAGGACTTCGTTCTCGGGATTTTCGTTATAACTATATATGTCAAGCACGGCGACCACGGGGTCCTGTGTAAGATGCAAGTGGTATTTGACGTTCGACTCGGC
The DNA here is from genome assembly GCA_002366995.1 of bacterium UBP3_UBA3054. Taxonomy (GTDB): domain Bacteria; phylum Auribacterota; class UBA3054; order UBA3054; family UBA3054; genus UBA3054. The sequence goes on from DFCM01000094.1 coordinate 10,605, forward strand.
TTCCATTTGGGAAACGTTCCAAAGGTCGAACTTGTTGTCGGGGCTGATGCCCACGTAGTTCTTCGGGCCGGCGCCGTTAAAACCCATGAGGCGCCTCTTGGGGTAATTGAGGGTGGTGAACTCTAAAACGCAGTCAAGTTCGGAAAGGGAAGAGCCGTACTGGTTGATGCCGGTGTTGATGTAGCCGCCTTTGGATTCGATCCAGTTGGCTGAGACGAGATTGGAGGGGAGTTCCGAGCGAACTGAGAGGGCGCTAAGGCCCAGAAAGAGAATTGTTTTGAGCACTGATTTCATTGGGATTTTTTCCAAATTGATAAAACCAGCGTCCAATTATACTATAAGGTATGACTTAAAATCAAGCCCATCACATAATTACAAAATTTCGGGAACGGGCGATTGACGCTTATCTTAGCTGAAATCAGTAAGATGCCCCAGAACCCTAAGGCCGGCCGTAAAGAGGAATTTTATGTCGGAAAACGAGCGGATCCCGATAATTTTGCGCCAGATGAAGGAGGGGCTCATAAAAGAGCGGTATATCTGGCGTGTGAGATCCATGAGCTCTTTTTCGCCGATGGGGGACTTCATGACCATGCCGCGCATGTCGTAGTCGGAATAATTTTTCGTCAGCAGCCAGCCGTTTTCCTCGCATTCTTTGTAAAGAGGCGTTCCGGGATAGGGAATGCAGACGGTCGCCTGCAGCGTGTCGATGCAGCCGAGCTTGAAAAGCCGTTTCGCGAAATCGACGGTCCTTCTGGCGTCCTCCAGGGTCTCCCAGGGATAGCCGAGCATCAAGGTCACGTGCGGCTGGAGGCCGGCTTCCTTGCAGAGCTTGGCGCCCTTTTCGATCTGCTCGAGAGTGAGGCCCTTGTTTATGCGGTCCAAAGTTTTCTGGTTGCCGGATTCGAGGCCGAAGAGCACGAAGCGGAAATTGGCTTCCTTCATCAGTTCATAGCCTTCCTTATCCATGCCGTCGAAGCGCATGTTGCAGCCGAAGACCGCCTTTTTATTGTAGCCGCTCTCGATCAAAAGACGGCAGAATTTCTTCATCCTGTCTCCGGCGAACATGCTGCCTGCGTCGTCGAAGATCTCTTTCACGTGATAATTGTCGATTATGTGCTTCACTTCGGCGAAAAGCCGCTCGGGAGAAAAGCTGCGGTAGCTGCCGCAGGGATTTATGGTGTTGTCCCAGACGCAGAAGGTGCACTTTCCCCACCAGCAGTCGCGGCCGGAATAAGTGTAAGTCCCCGGCGTGTATTTGAAGTTGCCGTTCTCATAGGCGTAGAGCCGCCATTTCGTAAGATCCCTGTCTATGAAGGGCAGGGAGTCGAGATCGTGATCAAGGAGCGCTTTCCCGGTGAAGAAAACGTTGTCAATTTTTTCAGCGTTCTCAACTTTTAAGCGCTTCGCGATTTCGCTTACGTAGAAGCCGGGAGGGAGCGGCGTTCCCTTTTCCAGATGATTTGCGAGGTCGAGGAGCAGGAAATCGTAGTCGCCGCCCGTTATGACAACGTCGACCTTGGAATTTTCGAAAGATTCCAGAGGCCTCGCCGTGACGTGGTCGCCGACCAAAACGAAAAGCGTTTCCGGAAGTTTTTCCTTAAGGCTGTCTATAAGTTTCCAGTGCTTCTCGATGACCGGACACTTGCTCTCGAAGACGACGATGTCGGGGGAAACGCCAAGCAGCTCCTTTTCCCATTCGTCGTAAGTTTTTTTCTCCGCTATGCCGTCCTGCCAAAATACTTCGTGGCCGTTTTCCTTAAGGAGCGAGGCGGCGTAGGCCGGCACCATCGGGTAGATGTAGGTCGGCTTGTGGAAGTACTGGAACTGGCGGTTCTGTCCCAAAAGCGGAACGCCCAGTTCGCTCGGAAGGGGAGGATAGCTAATGGAGATCTTCATCTTTTAAAAATCAAACTCAAAGGAATCGCGGTTCTTGTTCCACCAGGCCTTGGCTTCGTCGTAGGTCTCGAACTCTTCGTCGGTGATGAATTCCAGCGCTTCCTTGCTCGCTTCCCTGACGTCTTCGTAATCGCTGAGCATGCCGTCGTAAATAAGAATGTCGACCGCGCCCTTGTCCCTGATGTCCTCGATGCACATCAGGGCGCCTTCCCTGATCGCCGGGCTGGAATCGGTGAAGGCCGTCTTGATGGTCGGGAGCGCCGCGGGGTTTTCGGAGATGAAGAGCAGGTCCATGACGCCTTCCCTGACTTCCTCGCTCTCGTCCTTCATGGCTTTCTGCAGGGCGTCGTTGATGCTGGCGCTCTTGACGTCCATCAAAGCGTCGAGTGAGACGAGTCTGAGATCCGGTTCGGGGTCGTCAAGGGCTTTCACGACTATGGGGACGACTTCCTCGCTGTTGATGTTCATGATGGCGTCCAGCGCCACTTCCCTGACCACCGGGTCCTCGTCGTCAAGAGCGAGTTCGATGGTCGGCAGGATGTCAGGATGGTCGATGCCGATCAGATTTTCCAGAGCTTCTATCTTGCTGTCCGAGTCGGCGCCCTGGCGCAGCAGGAGGTTGGCTTCGTCGATCAATTGCTTGGCGCCGTCCGAGACGGGGAAGAAACCGGGCGTCATCTCGACGTTCTCTTCCTCTTCTTTCTTGTTCTGCTGTTCGCGGTGTTCTTCCCTGAGAAGCTTCAGGGCCGCGGCGCGGTCTTCTTCCTCGAGGCCGGAGAGCGTGTCCTTGATCTTTTTGCGGGGAGCCCTCGCGCCAATGTCTTTAACTTCCTTTACTTCGTTGACTGGCTTCGCCGTTTCATTCTTTCCTTTCTTGCATCCGTCGAGCGTGAAAACAAGAAGCGTTGCCAAAACCAAAATATTGAAATACTTGAACATCTTTTTTCGCGGGCCCGAGGGTTTATGAACAGGGGCCTCAACTTTATTTTACAACAAAATGTGTTTTTGCTTTAACAATTCGATGACTTTGGCCGCGAGGTCAGAAGGCGGAGCTTCCGAGCTCATAAGTACCAGTTCGCACTCTAATGGCTCCTCATAGGGGGCGTCGAGTCCGGTGAAGTTTTTGATCTCTCCCGTCCTGGCTTTTTTGTAGAGTCCTTTCGGGTCTCTTTTTTCGCAGACTTCCAGGGGACAATTCACATAGACTTCGAGGAAGTCAAGGCCGGAGCTTTCCACTATGTCCCTGGCTCTTTTCCTGTCGGCTCTGTAAGGTGAGATAAAAGCGACGCCTGTCACCGTTCCGGAATCCGCGAAGAGTTTCGCCACTTCGCCGATGCGTCTTATGTTCTCCTCACGGTCTTCTTTTGTGAAGCCGAGGTCGGAATTAAGGCCGTGTCTTATGTTGTCGCCGTCCAATAGATAGCTTTTGACGCCGAGAGACAAAAGGCTTTTCTCGACTTCGTTGGCGACCGTCGATTTGCCGCTGCCGGACAATCCGGTGTACCAAATGACGCAGCCTTTGTGGCCGTTCGCTTTTTCCCTAAGCTCCCTGGTCACGCTCTGCTTGTGCCAGACGATGTTTTTTTCTTCGCTCATGCTTTAGAAGTTGGCGTTCTTGGGAGTTCTGGGGAAGGGGATGACGTCCCTGATGTTGGCGATGCCGGTGACGAAGAGGATGATCCTCTCGAAGCCTAAGCCGAAACCGGAGTGGGGGACTGTGCCGAAGCGCCTCAAGTCCCTGTACCACCAGTACTCTTCCTTCTTCATGCCAAGCTCCTCGATGCGGCGGTCCATGACCGCGAGATCTTCCTCGCGCTGGCTGCCGCCGATGATCTCGCCGAAGCGGGGGACTAAGCAGTCCATGGCGCGGACGGTCTTGCCGTCGTCGTTGACTTTCATGTAGAAGGGTTTCAAAGAGGCCGGCCAGTCGATGACGAAGACGGGCTTCTTGAAGTATTCTTCCGTGAGGTAGCGCTCGTGTTCGGTCTGCAGATCGTCGCCCCAGTTGATGGGGAACTCCCACTTGCGGTCGGCTTTCGCGAGTATCTCAAGCGCCCTGGTGTAAGAGCAGCGCTCGAATTCCTGGCCCAGGATCTCCTCGAGCTGGGCTTTGAGGCCGGGCTGCACGCGCTGGTCGAAGAAAGCGATCTCGTCCGGGCATTTCTCCAGGACGGTCTTGACGATGTGCTTTACGAAAGCTTCCGCGATCTCCATGTTGTCGTTGAGATCAGCGAAGGCCATTTCCGGCTCCACCATCCAGAATTCCGCCAAGTGGCGCGGCGTATTGGAATTCTCGGCTCTGAAGGTCGGGCCGAAAGTGTAGACGTCGCCCAGGGCGCAGGCGTAGTTCTCGGCGTCCAATTGCCCTGAGACGGTGAGGAAGGAAGGCTTGCCGAAGAAGTCCTCCTTGTAGTCTATTCCGCCTTCCTCGGTCTTGGGAAGCGCGTTGAGGTCGAGAGTGGTGACCTTGAACATCTGCCCGGCGCCCTCGCAGTCGGCCGTCGTGATCAAAGGCGTGTGCACCCAGACGAAGCCTCTGTTCTGGAAGAATTCGTGGATGGCCATGGCGGCGCAGTTCCTCACTCTTTCCATGGCGCCTATGATGTTGGTGCGGGGACGGAGGTGGGCGATGTCGCGGAGGTACTCGACGGACATCCTCTGCTTGAAGAGGGGATATTCGTTCGGGTCGGCGAAGCCGTAGACCTTGACTTCCTCGGCCTGGATCTCGACGCTCTGCTTGCGTCCTTCGGCCGCGACGGCCTTGCCTTTGACAGCGACGCTGGCGCCGGTCGTCAGTTTCAAAACTTCGCTCTCGTAGTTGGGAAGCGTATTGGGAACGACAGCCTGGATGTTGTCGAAGCAGGAGCCGTCGTTGATTTCTAGGAAAGAGAAACCGCCCTTGCTGTCGCGGCGGGTCCTCACCCAGCCCTTGACAAGGACTTCTTTTGTCTCGGAAAAGGAACGGAACAGTTCCTTTATTTTCGTGCGTGGCAGAGAAGACATAATTTTGGATATGAGGTTAAATTGTTAAATAACTTATGAATTATACTAAAAATGGCGCGCGTTTGGGTATAGGCGTCAAAGGGGCGCGCGCGTTTCAAAAAATGCTAAAATTTAATCGTCTGATTCATTAAACTTGAAGAGGAGAAACCATGCCGGAAATAAAAGAAACGTCTCCCAGGACGAATATTTACGTCACGCTTCCCGACGGAAGGATATTCTGCGCCCCCTTGGGAACGAAACTAAAGGATATAATCGCCGCCGCTTACCCGGAAGACCCCTACCTTTACCTCGCGGCGCTGTGCGACAACGAGCTGCATACCCTGAACTACGCTCCTCCAAAGGACGTTTGCCTCGAGCCCCTCACGAGGAAGCATGAGATCGGCAGGCTTCTCTACAACCGCAGCCTGGTGCTTCTGCTTGTCACGGCGTTCAAGGAAGTCCTGCCGGACCACAAGATCTTCACCGATTACCGCCAGCCCATGGGCGGGCTTTTCTGCCGCTCCTCCCTGCCCGTCTCGAAGGAAGAACTAAAAAGGGTCGAGGACAAAATGCGGGAGATGGTCGAAGCCGACGTCCCCGTAGTCTTCGAACAGAAGACCGTCGAGGAGGGCGAGAGAATATTGACCGAGGAAAACGAGGAAGACAAGATCTATTTTTTGAAAAAGCTTGCCAAGGATGAGAAAGCCTACTTCGTCAGGGTGGGGAAATACTTCGACTATTTCCACGGCCCGCTGGTCATCTCCATGGGATACCTGAGGAGGCTGGCGCTCCGGCCGTCCGCCATGGGATTCGTTTTGGTGCCGAGCCGGACTGACATCCAAAGGGCCGAAGCCCTGGCCGAGAAGATCACGCTTGTTGACAACGCTTTCAAAAAAGCCGTCAAGCTCGCGAACCAGCTCGACGTCGGCACGGTCCCGCAGCTTAACGCCATCATAAAGAAAGGCGAAACGCACGAGGGGATACTGGTCTCGGAGTCGGCCCAGGCTTCCCAGATAACCTCCATCGCAAGGGAGATCGCGAAAAGGGAAACGGTGAAACTGGTCCTCATAGCCGGCCCGTCCTCTTCCGGCAAGACCACCTTCTCGAAACGTTTGGCCATCGCGCTGCAGACCTGCGGCATCAAGCCGGTCACCTTGGAGATGGACCGCTATTTCGTGGAGCGCGACAAAACTCCCAGGGATGAAAACGGCGAGTACGACTTCGAGAGCATCCACGCCATGGACATTGAGCTCCTCGACAGCGACATCAACGAGCTTATAAAGGGCAGGGAAGTCGTGCTGCCCAAATACGATTTCATAACCGGTACGAGGGGCGTGGGCCCGAAACTGCACTTGAAGGAGAGCCAGATATTGATCGCCGAGGGCATCCACGGACTAAATCCGCTCCTTACGCAGGGGATCCCGAAAGAAAACGTTTTCCATATTTACATTTCGCCCCTGACGCCTCTGAACCTCGACCGCCACCATCACATCTCCACCAGCGACTCCCGTATGATAAGGAGGATAGTCCGCGACGCCAGGACCAGGGGACATTCGGCCGAGCAGACGATCATGAGGTGGGCGAGCATCAGGCGCGGCGAATATAAGAACATCTTCCCTTTCCAGGAGCACGCGGACGCCATCTTCAACTCCATGTTCCTCTACGAGCTGTGCGTTCTGAAGCCCATCGCCGAGCCTCTTCTTCTGCAGATAAAACACGACAGCCCGGCGTATCCCAAGGCGAAAGGCCTTCTGCAGCTGCTCAGCTTCTTCGAGCCGATGGGCTCGTCGCTTATTCCGGAAAACAGCATTCTGAGGGAGTTCGTGGGCGGCTCGTCCCTTGAGAGATATCTGCCCGGGCAGTTCGAATCTTACTGGAGCATAGACAACTGATGGATAAGCGCGTTATCATAATTATCCTCGACTCCGTCGGGATAGGGCACGCTCCGGACGCCGCCAATTACGGCGACCCGGGGGCCTCGACGCTCGCCCACACCGCTGAAAAAGCGGGAGGCCTTAGAATCCCCAATCTTCAGAAAATGGGTCTGGGCAGCATAGAACCAAGGGAAATATTGGGCTGCCCGCCGAGCGATCATCCCATCGCCAGCTACGGCCGCATGACGGAAATAAACTGCGGCAAGGACACCACCACCGGCCATTGGGAGATGATCGGCTGCCGCATGGAGAAGCCTTTCGCCACTTTCCCCGACGGTTTCCCGGAGGATTTCTTGAGAAGATGGATGAAGGCGACGGGGGTTCCCGGCTACCTTTGCAACAGGCCGATAAGCGGAACCGTCGTCATAAAGGAGCTGGGCGAAGAGCATTTGAAGACCGGCTTTCCGATCGTTTACACTTCGGCCGACTCAGTCTTCCAGATCGCCGCGCACGAGGAGCGCTTCGGCCTTGAAAGGCTGTACGAAGTCTGCCGCGTAACGAGGGGGCTCGTCGACGAACTCAACGTAGGAAGAGTGATAGCGAGGCCCTTCGTCGGAACGAACGCGGACGATTTCACGCGCACGCCGAGAAGAAGGGACTATTCGATGAGACCGCCTGAACCGAACCTTCTGACGCATCTTGAGGAGAAGGGGCTGCCTTTCTACGCCATAGGCAAGATCGAGGACATCTACGCCAAGGTCGCGGTGACGAAAGCCGTTCACACCGTTTCCAACAGGGACGGCATGGCGAAAGTTATGGAAGCCGTAAAGGAGCAGAACAAAGGTTTGATCTTCGCGAACCTTGTGGACTTCGACATGCTCTACGGGCACAGGCGCAATCCCGCCGGATACGCGAAGTGCCTGGAGGAATTCGACGAGCTTTTGGGGCCGCTGCTCTTGAGCCTCGGAAGGAACGACTATCTCTTCATTTCCGCGGACCACGGGCTGGATCCCACTTACAAGGGCACGGACCACACAAGGGAGAGAGTGCCCCTGCTTCTCTATTCCCCCTCAGTCGAACCGAAGGATCTCGGGACAAGGGAAACGTACGCCGACCTCGGAGCCACGGTCGCTGAGATATTGGAACTTCCGCCTCTTGCTTTCGGAAGGAGCGTGCTGTCATGAAAACTCCCGTTGAAGTGATAGAGGCCAAAAAGCGCGGCGAGATCATAAAAGCTGACGTCCTGCGGCGCTTTTTCGCCGGTTACATGTCGGGCGAGGTGGCGGATTACCAGATGTCCGCCTGGCTAATGGCCGCCTGCATAAAGGGTCTGGACCCCTCGGAAGTCCTTTGCATGACGGAGTGCATCGTGGAGAGCGGCAGACGGCGCCCGAAGGAAAGTTACTACGGCAAGCCCGTCGTGGACAAGCATTCCACCGGCGGCGTGGGGGACAAGCCCACGATCGTCCTCCTGCCGCTTCTTGCCTGCATGGGAGCACTGGTCCCGACTCTGGCCGGCAGGGGATTGGGCCATACCGGCGGGACGGTGGACAAGCTGGAGTCCATTCCGGGACTCTTCCAGCAGTTCACTTGGGAGGAGGCCAGGAGATTTCTAAGGGATAACGGGGCGATCTTCATGACGCAGACCGACGATGTGGCGAAGCTTGACAAAAAGCTCTACGCCCTGAGGGACGTGACCGGCACGGTCGATTCAGTGGGCCTTATCACCGCCTCGATCCTCGGGAAAAAGCTCTGCGAGACGCTCGACGGGCTCGTTTTGGACGTGAAATACGGCAACGGCGCCTTCATGCGGACCATAGGCGACGCCGAAGCGCTGGCCCTTTCGCTTTTCAGGACCTCCACCGCTTTCGGAGTGCGCACGGAAGTTTTGCTTACGGACATGAACGAGCCCTTGGGCGAGTGGGCCGGCAACGGCGTGGAAGTCATGGAAGCCGTAAGGATGCTGAGAGGTGAAAAGACGGAGGAGCGCTTCCGCCTGGTCACCCTTAGCCTGGCGGAATCCATGTGCAGGCTGGCGTTCCCCGAAGATAAGAAGAGGGATTTCCGCCCCGAATTGGAGAAGCTTATAAAAAGCGGGGAAGCCTACGAGCGCTTCCTCAAGATCATCTCTTCCCAGGGCGCGGAAAAATGGGCCGTGGAAAATCTGGACATGATCCTTTCTCCGGCCGACAACCTTACGGAATACAAGGCCAAGGAGAGCGGATTCATAAGGAAGATAGACACCTTCGGCCTTGGGCAGCTTCTCATTTCCCTGGGCGCCGGGCGCCGTGTTTTGACTGACAAAATAGACCACAAGCCCGGGCTGCGCTTCAACAAGAAATTGGGCGACAAGGTCGAAAAAGGCGAGACTATCATGGAGGTCTATTCCTCCAAGCCTTTTGACGTATCGGAGCTGCCGGAACTTTTCTTAGTGGGCGAGGAGCCGGAAACGCGGCCTTCCTGCGTTCGTCAATTGAAAATTTCCTAAAGGAGACCTATGCTGGAGTACGAAAAAATCAGACAGATCTGCTCGTTTTTGAACGACAAATGCGACGTCGAGCCCGAGAAGGCCGTCGTCCTAGGCTCCGGGCTCGACAAATTCAGCCAAGCCGTGGAGCCGATAAACGAGATCCCTTATTCCGACATACCCTATGTTCCCGTTTCGACCGTCCAGACGCACGTGGGTTCGCTTTTGGTCGGGCGGCTGAACGGCAAGGTGATCGCCGTGATGCGGGGTAGAGTTCACTTGTACGAAGGCAATGCCCCGGCCGACGTTGTCAGGCTTTTGCGCTCCATAATAATCTGGGGCGCCTCGCACGTCATCCTGACGAACGCCGCCGGCGGCATAGCCCCTCATTTGGCGCCCGGAGACCTTGTGCTGATAGAGGACCAGATAAACAACCAAGGCGTTTCCTCGCTGACCGGCTTCAACGACGAAAGGATGGGCACGCGCTTCCCGGACATGACGACCCTTTACAGCGAGGACTGCAACACCGACATCATGGCCTGCGCCAAATCAGTCGGCGTCAAGCTTCACCGCGGCGTCTACGCCGGCATGCACGGCCCCTCTTTTGAGACGCCGGCGGAAATAAACATGCTCAGGATCCTGGGCGCCGACGTCGTGGGAATGTCGACAGTTTTGGAGGCCGAGGCGGCCCATCATATGGGAGCCCTGGTCTCCGGCATAACGCTCGTTTCCAACCCCGCGGCGAAAAAGGGCGGGCCGAAGATCACCCATGAAAGCGTGGCGGAAGCCTGCGCAAAAGGCAGCGCCTCGCTGATCAAGCTTCTCACAGCCTACATCTAGCCTTTTGACATATACTGGGGGTTATATTACAATATCCCCCAGTCAAACTTTTAACTTTTAATTATTTGGAGCTCCGAGACAAGATGATTCCCAGCCAGGTTTTCTTTACTAAGGGTGTTGGCGTCCACAAGGACCGCCTCAGCAGTTTTGAAGACGCGCTGCGCATGGCCGGCATACAGGCTTGCAATCTAGTTACGGTTTCAAGCATTCTGCCGCCCCGCTGCAAGATCATTCCCAGACACAAAGGCATAGCCCTTCTTAATCCCGGAGAGATCACTTTCACCGTCATGGCGCGCATTGACACCAACGAGCCGGGGCGTCAGATCGTCGCTTCCGTAGGCTTGGCCCAGCCCGCCGACGGCAACCACTACGGCTACCTTTCGGAACACCACACCTACGGCGAAACGGACGAGACTGCCGGCGAATACGCCGAGGATCTGGCGGCCACGATGCTGGCCACCACGCTGGGCGTCGACATGGACCCCGACGCCGACTGGGACGAAAGGAAAGAGATGTACCGCATGAGCGGACGCTTCGTCAGGACCACCAACTGCACGCAGTCCGCCAGGGGCGACAAGAACGGCCTCTGGAAGACCGTGGTCGCGGCGGCTGTTTTTATCGAGTGATATTTATTACTGCTCGATCCTGAGGTTTTTTCTCAGGAAGGTAGGCCTGTCGTAATTGATGCCCTCGAAGTAAGCGGGGGCCGTTCCCTTGAAGTAGCCTTCGTCCGCCGAGAGGAAGCCCATTTCCACCTGGTCGCCCGGACCGGCGACGGTCATCTCCGTCTGGAAGATCGGTTCCGACTTTTCCTTCGGATCGTTCATGCCGGTGGCGAACATTATGACTTTCACGTTCTCAAGATCGTTGTTGACGTAAAGGCCGTTGAAGACTTCCGTCTGGTAGCCGATCTCGTTTTGCAAGGTGGTCCTGGCGTCTTTTATCTGCTTGTAGGATATGCTTCCGTTGCCCATAATGACGAGCGCCATCTTGGCGGCGTCCTTGAGGGAATAGTCGCCGTAAGACATGTTCTTTGGCGAACGCGCCAGGCTGATCGCGACCGAGACGGCCTGTTCGCCGTCCGCTTCGCCTATTCCGATCATGGCGTTGCCGGGAGTGGAGGCGACGTTCAGGAATTCGCTGAAATCGAGGCTCACGGTGCTGGCCGAGCTGGTTATGACCTTTATCATCTCAAGGAGCGAGATGACGTTTCTGTCGGTGGCTCTCAGAACATCCAGGAAAGGCACGTTCTCGTCTTCTATTCCGACGCCGTTCTGAACCGGCAGCACGACCGGAACGACTTCCTTGATGTTCCTCAGGGCGGCTTTCGCCGCTTCCTGTTTCTTCTGGTCGTCGTAGTAGAAGGGGAGGGTGACGGAGGCCATGACGACGCAGCCGGGGTTCGCCGCGGCCGCCTGGGCGATGACGCCCGTGGCGCCCGAGCCGGTGCCGCCGCTCAAGCCGGCGCACAAGATGGCGATGTCCACGCCCTGGAGCATCGATTTGAGCTCGTTGATGCTCTTCTGGGCGGCTTCCGCGCCTTTCATGGGATCTTTGGCCGTCCCGATGCCGCTGGAGCCTATTTGGACCTTGTGGGAGACGGACTGGTTGGCCAGGCTGATGAAGTCGGTGTCAACGCCGTAGAACTCGAAGTTGTCGCCCAGCGTCCCGGCGTACTGCTTCTCAATGTTGGAAACAGTGTTGCAGCCGCAGCCGCCGACGCCTATCACTTTTATCAGAAGTTTGTTGTCTTTCATAGGATATTGAAGAATTTGAAGATCCCGGAGGAACTTTTTTTAGTGGTATGCAGGTCTTCTTTGGCGGCGTAGGCCAGCATGCCGAGAATGGTGGAGGAACCGGAGTCGGTCTGGAATTTGTTCCCGTAGTAAGGGGAGAAGAGCCGGCCGATTTCTTCCGGATTGGTGTTGTCCGGCTCCGCGGGGATAATGGGGTAGACGTTGCGGACTTCCAGCGAGGAGAATTCGCGCCGCATGTAGCTTATGAAACTGGACCTGGCGGCGTTGCCTGTCAGGAAGATCCCGCCCTGGATCTGGCTCAACATGCCGTTTTGTTTGATCTGGTCGGCGATGTAGCGCACCGTCTCCTCGGTCCTTGCCTGGACTATCGTGTCGACCGAGCGCGTCTTGTAAAGCTTGCCGCCGACCCTGACTTCCGTTTCGTTCTTATCGTACTGGCACTTGAGTTCCTCGGCCGACTTGAAGGGCATGTTGAGGCCCAGCGCCAGATCGTTTGTTATGTGGTCGCCGCCCACCGGGAAGCTTCCGATGAACTGCACGATGCCGTTTTTCCAGAAGGCGAAATCGGTGCTGCCGGCGCCGGCGTTGATTATGATCGAACCGATCTGACGCTGCTCGGGAGTCAATATGGAATATCCGTCGGCCACCACGTCGAAGCAGAATATGTCGACGGTGTGTCCGGCGTTGTTGAGCGTTCCCGCTATTTTGTCGAGGATGGCCGAATCGCCCAGGATGCCGAAGCCTTTCGCGCCGATCTTCTCGCCCTGCATTTCCAGGACACTGGCCTGGCTCGTTTCCCTTACGTTGTCGACGTTGTATTCGGTGACGTAGATGTGGATTGGCTTGCGGTCTTTGTGCGTGAAGCGTTCCTCAAAGGCGCTGTCGATGTCGAAGAGGAGCTTTTCGCCGATCTTTCCGTCCTTCGCGTTGTTGGAGACGGTCGTTACGTCCTGTTCGCCCGTGATGATGGATCCCGTCACGCTGGCCGCCACTTCCTCCATGCGGAAGGGGAGGCGCGCCTTGACGTCGTTCTCGGCGGCCAGAACGGCTTTTTTCACCGCTTCCTGCGCCGCGTTGGCGTCCTCGATGCGTCCTTTGACGATGCCTTCGCTGGAGGCGGTCCCGTAGCCTATGACTTCGAGGGAGCCGTCTTCAAGCAGCCTGCCGATGGCCGCCCTGATGGTTTGGGACCCTAGGTCGATTGCTGAATAGATCTTATCTTTTGCCATAACTCAGAGGTATTTGCAAACAACCGCCACATCTTCGTAGCGGGCGTCGATTTTAGAGGCTCCGCGGCCGTTTTCGCGAAGATTCTTGATGATCTCAAAAGTCTTGGCGACTTCGTCGCTGGAGTACTGTTCGCTGAAAATGATCTCGTCTATGGAGACGGTCTTGAAGATGAGAGCGTCTTTCTGCCTGACGTCCACGGTCTTGATCTTAAGGAAGTTTTTCTCCGGCGCGTGGCGGATGACCATGAGGTAATCGAGGGCGGTGAGCACTTTCTTGTCTTTGCATTCCTGTCCCAGGGAGCCGGTCTCCTTGTCCGTGATGATAAGAGGAAGTCCTTTGGCGTTTTCCAGCTTGTTTTCGCTGAGTATATGGCCGCGGCGGTCCACAGGAAGCATTTTGCCGTCGTTCGCTTTCAGAAGAGCCATGGGCTCCCTTTCCTTTATGCGGATGATAAGGTTGGTCGGCATCTCGCGTTCGATCTCGACCTTTTCAATGTCGGGATGATCCAGGATGCCCTGCCTGATCTTCTCGGTCTTCAAGGTGTAGATGTTCATGTTGGCGTAGAGTCCGCCGGCTTTCACTATCTCGGCCTTGTTGACGGAATGGTTGCCTTCGACCGTTATGCTCTTGACGTTGAATTCATCGGAAGAGATGAATTTTTCGCTCGTCTTGTAAATAAGGGCAAAAATGCCGAAGACAGCCGCTATGACAAGGAACGTTTTCAGAAAGCCGCTTCCGATGTCGCGTATCTGGGCTTTCTTCACTTCCGGGCGGCTGGCCGCCTTTTGATTTTTTGTAGTATACATAGACCCCCTATTGGTTTTTTAACATTTCATGAGCAAGTCCGGAAAGCGCTCCCGCCCCCGTAAAAAGAAGGGTGTGGGGGAATTTCCAACTTGCGCTTCTCCTTAAGAGAATGGCCGGTATGTCTTTTGGAGCGTCGGCCCATTCCGCTTGTCCTCCCACGGCGAGCACGGCCTCGTAGAGTTCACGCCCGCCTATTTTGTTCTTGCTTTCGCCCGCGCTGTAAACGTCCGTCAGTATGAGGTTGGGAGCTTTCGAGAGAACTTCGGCGAATTCCGGCAGGAGTTTCTCCGTCCTGGAGAAACGGTGCGGCTGGAAGACGACCGTAAGCTCGCCCTCCAATCTCGAGGCGGATCTTAGCAGCGCTTCTATTTCTTTCGGATGATGGGCGTAGTCGTCGATTATCTCGGCGCCGTGCCATTTTCCCAGCAGTTCGAAGCGCCTGCGGGCGTTTTTGAACTTGGGAAGGACATGGCTCAATTCCTCCGGATCGGCGCCGCAAACTTCGGCGCAGGCCAGGGAGATGACGGCGTTGAAAACGTTGTGGCTGCCGGGGAGCGGGCAGGTGACGGGGAACGATTTTTTCGCTTCGCCGTTTTTGAGGAACGTAAAGGTCGAGGAAAGGTCGGAGAGCGCGATGTCGATGCCGACGTAATCGGCTTTGTCCAAAGCCAGGGCGCCTATGGCGCATTTGACTTTCCTTATGTCCGGCCTGGCGTTCTTCGCGAGGCGGCAGCAGATCTCGTCCTCGCAATTGTAGACGAGCGTTCCTCCGGGAACGATGTTGTTCACGTAGACCGCGAAGGCTTTCTCGATCTCGTTTATGTCCTTGTAATGGTCGAGGTGGTCGGCGTCGATGTTGAGGAGCACCGCGACGGTGGAAGCGTACCTTACGAAGGTGCCGTCGCTCTCGTCGGCTTCCAGGACGAGATAATCGCTCGCGCCTTTCCTGAAGTTTCCGTCGAAGGCCGGGACGAAGCCGCCTATCACGGCGCTGGGATCGAGCCCGCCCTCCGCCATAAGGAAGGCGATAAGCGAAGAGACCGTTGTCTTTCCGTGCATTCCCGCAACCGTCACGGCTTTGTGGCGCGCGGCGACCTGGGACAGAAGTTCGGAGCGGTGGAGCAGCGTGAGACCAAGCTCCTTGGCTCTCATCATGTCGGGATTGTCGTCGTGGATGGCGCTGCTGTAAACGAAGACGTCGCCCTCTTTGAGTTTGGTCCCGTCCTGGCAGGCGAAGCACTCGATGCCTTCGGTACGCAGTTTCTCCAATTCCGGCGACTCCTTGATGTCGCTGCCGCGGACAACGTATCCGTCCCTAGCCATGAAGCGGGCCAGGGGATCCATGCCGCAGCCTGCGATGCCGCAGAAATAAAAACTCAGTTTGTCGCTTTCTTTCATACCGCCATGATGAATTTCAAAAGTTCGAATGAAGCGTCCTTTATGAAGACTTTTTCGCCCGCTTCCGCCATGGAGCGCCGCTTTTCCTCGTCTTTCAAAAGATCAAGTATCGTTTCCGAAAGGGAAGCGGCGGTCAAATCTTTTTCCTCCCTTATGACGGCGGCGCCGGCCCT
>DFCM01000094.1:26096-43303 GCA_002366995.1 bacterium UBP3_UBA3054
TATGACGGCGGCTCCGGCCTTCTCTAGCACTCTGGCGTTCGCGAGCTGATGGTTGTCGGCCGCGAAGGGAAGCGGAATGAGGATGGCCGGAAGCTTGCACGCGCAGATCTCGGTCACGGAGAGGGCGCCAGATCTCGCCACGCAAAGGTTTGATTTTTTCATAAGCGAGGCGATATCGTCGAAGAAGGGGAAGAGCCAGTAAGTCAGCTTGACGTTCTCGTATGCCGACCTTAAGGTCTCAATGTCGTTTTCACCGCAAAGATGGGCTATCTGCAGCGTGGGGAAATTGTCCTTCAGCCTTGAAAGAGAGCGGGAGATCAGGATGTTGATGTTGTGCGCTCCCTGGGAACCGCCGAAGACCAATAGCAGCGGCCTGCTTTCGTTGTAGCCGGGAAGCTCTTTCGCGAGGTCGTTGGCTGGTTCTGAAAAGGCTTTCCTCAGGGGATTGCCGGTAATGGCGAAGCTCGTCTCCTTCCTGATCTTTTTCTTCAGCTTCAGCATTATGGGATGGTCGGAGTCGAGACCGCAGGCGACCCTGACGCCGACTTTGGCCAAAAGTCTGGTGACGCGTCCCGGAATGGCGTTCGATTCGTGGATGACGGCGTTTTTGCCAAGCAAAAGCGCGGCCGAAAGAAGCGGCGCGCTGGTGTAGCCTCCGAAAGCCACGACGGCCTGGGGCTTCAGTTTTATTATAA
The DNA here is from genome assembly GCA_002366995.1 of bacterium UBP3_UBA3054. Classification (GTDB taxonomy): domain Bacteria; phylum Auribacterota; class UBA3054; order UBA3054; family UBA3054; genus UBA3054. The sequence continues at coordinate 26,792 of DFCM01000094.1, forward strand.
GCGCGAGGCTTTTCACAAAGCCCGCGATGTTCACGAAGAAATTCTTGATGACCTTAAACCCGCGTCCCTTGGGGGACGAGGGAATGCGGCAGAACTCAAGTCCGTGCCTTGAGGCCAGACGCTCCTCCATGGAGCCTGCTCTGCCCGCGAAAAATATCTCTGCGTCGGGGAATTTTTCCCTGATTTCCTCACAGAGCGCCAAGGCCGGCATGATGTGCCCGCCCGTTCCTCCTCCGCTCACCAATATTCTTTGCAATTCTTTCATCTGGCTGAAGTGCGGGAAACGACGCTGCGTTTTGTGAGTTGTACTTTAGGTTTGTTCTTGACCATGTTCAAAAAGAGGCCGCAGGCCCCAAGCAGGAACAAAAGCGAAGAGCCTCCGTAACTGATGAAGGGAAGACCCATGCCCTTGTTGGGGAGCGTGGCCGTGACGACGCCTATGTTCGCGATGGCCTGGCTGCCTATGACCAGCGCGATACCGAAAGCTGTCAGGCGGCAGAAGGTGTCGTCGATCTTGGAGACAAGGCGCCACATTATCACCACAAGGAGGAAGAAGGCCGCGATCACGGCCGCCGAGCCGCAGAAGCCCAGCTCCTCTCCAATGACGGCATAGATGAAGTCGGTGTGAGCTTCCGGCAGGTACTCCATTTTCATGAGAGAATTGCCGATGCCAAGACCAGTAAGCTTGCCGGAACAGATGGCCATCAGAGCCTGGAGGTTCTGGTATCCGGTGCCCAGAGGGTCGGCCATCGGATTGAGGAAGGCCATTATCCTTTTCACCCTGTAAGGTTCATGGATGATGTAGTAGCAGCCCAACCCGCCGACAGTGACAATTCCTACGGCGATATAGCGGAACTTCATGCCGGCCGCGAAACAAATGGCTCCGCCGACCATGGCGATCAGAAGGGGAGTGCCGAGGTCTCTGCCGGCCAAAGCCAGGGCCAGGCCCATTCCCATTATGCACGCCGGGATCACGGCGCCTTTTATGAACGAGCCGGACTCCCTTTTCACACGTTCATACCACCAGGCCAGAATGAGGATCATGGAGTACTTCAGCGCTTCGGAAGGCTGGAATCTCAGGAAGCCGAGATTGAGCCAGCGCCTGGCGCCGTTCACGGTCACGCCGAGGGGCGTGAATACCATGATAAGGAACAAAAGGGACGCCAGGTAGATGATGGGGGCCATGCGTTTCACAAGATCGATCGGGATCTTGTACATCAGCGCCATGGCCCCGAATCCCATGATAAGCCACATTACTTCTCTCTTGAAGTAATAATACTGGTTGCCGGAATAGATCCTTTCGGCAACGTAAACGCTGGATGAATACACCATCAGCGCTCCGAAGCTGCAGAGCGCGAGGATGAGGCAGAAAAACACCCAGGGCAGTATTTTATCAATGGCTTTCATTTACGCGGTCAATGATCAACGGTTGGGGACAACGATGGTCTGTCCGATCTTAAGCTTGTCGCTGCTGGTGCCGTTCATGCTCATCAGCTCCTCGACGGAGGAGTTGAAGCGCCTGGCGAGTTTCCAGTAGCTGTCGCCGGCCTGGACGGTGTAATTCTGCGTTCCGGAAGCGGGAGCGGCAGTGGTCGTGGGCTGCGTGCTGGCGGGCTGAACGACAGAGGAGATGGAGGCGTTCACTTCTTTCGGCTGAACAGTCTCGGCCGGGGCTGAGGCGCTCTTCTCGCCGGGGATCTGGAGGACCTGGCCGACTTTCAGGATCTGGCTGCGGGAAATATTGTTGACTTCGCAGAGGTCGTTGACCTTGACGCCGAACTTGCGGGCGATCTTGATCAGGTTGTCGCCGGCCTGGACGGTGTAGGTATTACCGGAAGTGACGGCGGACGGGCCGACGTAGCCAGTGGAAGAGCTCTGGTTGCCCTGATAGACGTAACCGGAGTTGGGAGCGGTCACGACGGAAGTTTCCGTGGCGGGCTTGGGCTGCAGGAAAGAAGATTTGGCAGGGGCGGCGGTTTCCGTTGTGACAGGGGAGATCTGAGTTGATGAACTGGTTTCTCCGACAATCAGTTCGCCGCTGGGAGGCGGAACGGGCGTGATGGTTTCCCTGGGGCCCAAGGGTTCCAGAGTCTTGCTGTTGTCAGGACCCCAGAGCGAGACGTTGCTCGTAGCCAGCGCGGAGTCGTCTATGCTCTCCTCGCCTTTGTAGAGCGAATCGTCGTTCTGGACTCTCAAGGGCTTCTGCATTTCCACGGAGTCGACGTAGGTGACCTGGGCGGGCGTCGATTCGGGGAAGCTGTCGATGTCCTGGTACGAAGTGCCGATGGTGTTGAGGTCTTTCTCGACCAGCGCCTCGATGGTGTCGGGTGAAGTCAGTTCAAGGGTGACGTCCGTGCGGGGGGTCTCCTTGGCGCAGCCGAAGAAGAAGATGCCCACAAGGCTTACCGTGAACAGGAAGATTAAGAATGATTTGTTCATATGGTTCCTCTCTTTCAAGGTTGGTTAATTTTCGGTTGAAGAGAACTTACGGGCGCAGTCGGCGAAGTCGTCGCCCCTGGCCTCGAAACTTTTATACATGTCAAAGGACGCGCAGGCGGGGGAGAGAAGCACCACGCCTTTGCCTTCCAAAAGTTCAAATCCCTTGGCGACGGCTTCCTTCATGCTGCGGACTTCCGTGCACTTGAAATCGCCGCCGAAGATCATTTTGAATTTTTCCGTTGTCGCGCCGATCAAGAGAACGTGCGCCACTCTTCCTTTCATGTAAGGGATGAGCATGGCGTAGTCGCTGCCTTTGTCGAATCCGCCGAGAATGAGGGCCTGCGGGTAGGGGAACGCCATGACGGCTTCCACTGTGGCCTCGGGGTTCGTGCCCTTGGAGTCGTCCACGAAGAGGACGCCGTCCTTTTTGGCAACTGTCTCGATGCGGTGGCTGAGGCCGGTGAAGCTTTCGCAGGCTTTTCTTATCGTTTCCTCGTCCACGCCCAGCTGTTTGCAGGCGGCCATGGCGCAGAGCAGATTGATATGGTTGTGGCGGCCTTTCAGTTTCATCGCTTCCGGTTCGCCGCAGAAGGTCGTCTTTCCGTCCATGTGGAGCGTGAAACGGCCGTCTTCGAGAGACGCTCTGTTCAAGCCTTCCAGCGCTTTGTCGGAACCGGTCTCGTCAACGAAGACGGGTTTCAATTTGAAGGCGGAGACGAGCTTCTCCTCGTTTTCCTTCTCGGAGTGCCAGATGATGGCGGTGGTGCCGGGCTTCTGGCGGCGGAAGATGTTCTCTTTGGCGGAGCGGTAGGCTTCTATGCTTTTGTAACGGTCGAGATGGTCCGGAGTGAGATTCAGCCATATGGAGACATAGGGGGAGAATTCCCTGATCGTTTCCAGCTGGAATGAGCTCATCTCGATGACCAGTATGTGCTCGTCGGTGGTCTGCAGGGCGTATTCGCTGAGCGGGATGCCGATGTTGCCGGCGGTGAAATGCGGGACTTTCGCGACGTCCAATATGTGGGAAATAAGGGAAGTGGTCGTGGTCTTGCCGTTCGTGCCGGTTATCGCCACCACCTTGCCTTTGCAGTGCCTTATGGCAAACTCCACTTCGCCGACCGCCTCAACGCCCATTTCCTCGGCCCAGATGACCGCTTCGTTGTCAGATTTCACTCCCGGGGAGAGGACAAGGAGATCGGCGCCTTCGATGAAAGCCTTGGAATGGCGGCCAATCTCGACGTAGGCGCCCCTGGATCTCAGCTCGGCGGCTCTTTCCAGCATTTCCTTGCTGGGAGTCGTGGCGTGCCCGTGGTCGAAGCAGGCGTCGCTGACGCTCACTTCGTAGCCCAGGTCCAGGGCCAGTTTAGCTGCGGACATGCCGCTTTTTGCCAATCCCATTATTGCGATGCGCATGAATATCTATACCTTATTGCAGTTTCAGTGTCGCTAAGCCCAATATCGCGAAGATGAGGGCGAGAATGAAGAAACGCATGGTGACCCTGGTCTCAGGCCAGCCCTGCATTTCGAAGTGATGGTGGATGGGAGCCATGCGGAAAACTCTTTTCTGCGTCAGCTTGAAAGAGGCGACCTGGATGATATCCGAGCAGGCTTCCATGACGAAAATAAAACCTATGATGAGAAGCAGAACTTCTTTTCTGACTAGAAGCGCGGTGATGCCGATCGCGCCGCCCAAAGCGAGGCTTCCGGTGTCGCCCATGAAGACCATGGCCGGGTGCGCGTTGTACCAGAGGAATCCGAGTCCGGCGCCCACGAGGGCGGACAGGAAGACGGTCAGTTCGGCGGCGTCCCTGGCGTAGTAGATGTAGAGGTACTCGGCGATCTTCACGTTGCCGGCGCAGTAAGCCAGAACAAGGTAGGCCAGGGCCGCGATCGTGACAGTCCCGATGGCCAGCCCGTCAAGGCCGTCCGTTAAGTTGACGGCGTTGGAAGTGCCGACTATGACCAGCATGGCGAGGATTATGTAATAGTAGCCGAGATTCTCGATGACGGGATTCTTTATGAAGGGGACGTAGAAGGGGAAGCTCTCCTTGCCGTAGAAGATGAGGACGAGGGCCGCGATGAGCGCCACCAGCGACTGCACGACGAGTTTCGTCTTGCCGGAGATGCCGGCGGCGTTCTTCTGCTTCACTTTGGTGTAGTCGTCGGCGAAACCGAGAAGTCCCAGAGACACGAAGACGCCCAGGGCGAGCATCGTGTAAAGCGAGAACTGCGCCCACAGAAGCGTCGAGACCGTGACGGCCAAAAGGATAAGGATGCCGCCCATGGTGGGGACGCCCTGCTTGTTCTTGTGCAGAAGATGCAAAGGCGGACACTCGTCGCGCCTGATCTCCTGGCCGATCTTCATCATGTACAGCCAGCGGATAAGCGAGGGCGCCAGGATAAGGCTTATGACAAGGGCCGTCACCGCCGCCATGGCGGATCTGACCGAGATGTACTTGAAGACATGGAAAGCCGGAACGCTTTCGCTGAGCCATCCGAAGAAAACGTAGTAGAACATATTATCCTTTGACCTCGCTTATTGACAGGATGTTGCGGCCCGAAGACAAAATATCCCCGGACCGCAACCGGAATGCGGATGTAGAGACGCTGCCCTTTTTGGTGTGTGTGTTCGTGTAGGGGGAAGGGAGAAGCAGTTCGCCAATCACCGCACACATTCCGTTCCTGCTTTTATTGTTTATATTTTTCATTGGTTGTTTTTGAACATTTCGTAAAAGTATTCTTCCAGCTTGTTGGCGCGCGAGCCCTTGAAAAGAACGGCGTCGTCAGCTTTGACGTAGGCTTTCAGGGCCTCTAGCACGTCCTTGGGTTCGCAGACCGCGACGCGGCATTTGCAGTTGCCTTCCTTCGCGCCTCTGGCGTAATCCTCGGCGTATTCGCCGGTGACGAAGAGAGCGTCCAGGAACTGGGACGCGAATCTGCCGATCTCATAGTGGGCGCCCTTGGCTTTGTCGCCAATTTCCAGCATGTCGCCGAGAAGGGCGGCCTTGCGGCCTTTCACGTCCATTTCTTTCAGCATCGTGAGGGAGGCTGCCATGGAGTCGGGGTTGGCGTTGTAGCAGTCTAAGATGAAGCGCGCGCCTTTGTGTTCGTGCAGTTCGTTCCTCAGTTTTTCGCCCTTGACGTTTTCCAACCCGGTCTTGATGTTTTCCAGTTTGATATTCTCTATCAGCGCATAGGCGCCGGCCGCTGCGCAAGCAATATTAAGCGCGTTGTAGGCGCCGATGACCGGGATATTGAGTTCCACGCTTCCCATGGGCGTTTTCAGTTCGCCTCTTAATCCCGCGGGGCATTCTTCCTTTATTACGAACTCGAAATCTCCGCCTTTTCCGAAACTGACGACGACAAGGTCCAATTGCTTGGCCAGCTCAGACAGTTTTCCGAAGAAGTCGCTCTCAATTGGAAGCGCGACTTTTCCGCAGGGAGGTACGCCGCGGAAGATCTCTGCTTTGGCCAGGGCGATGTTTTCCCTGCTGCCGAGATATTCGATGTGGGCGCTGCCCACGTTCGTTATGACGGCCGCGTTGGGGCGCGCCAGGCGGCTAAGAGACAGTATCTCGCCCTTGTGGTTCATGCCCATTTCGACCACGGCGCTTTTGTGCTCGCTGCCAAGCTTGAGAAGGGTGATGGGAAGGCCTATCTCGTTGTTGAGGTTTCCTTCCGTGACCAGCGTCTCGCCCAGCGTCTTCATTATGGAACCGAGCATGTTCTTGGTGGTGGTCTTGCCGCAGGAGCCCGTGACGCCGATCATCGGTATCTTAACGCGCGCCCTCTGGTAGGCCGCAAGGTCCTGCAGGGCTTTGATGGTGTCGACGACGCGGTAGCAGGGGAGGTCTTCCGGAGCCTCGCAGCTCAGGATGCAGGCGCAGGCTTTGGCTTCTTTTGCTTTCGCGGCCACTTCTTTCGTGTTGCCGCCCCTGATGCCTACGAAGAGGTCGCCCGGCTCCAGTTTCCTGGTGTCGGTCGTGATCCCGAACGATCCGTCCGGGGCTTTCCCGGTAAACGAGAAGGCTGCGCCCAAGGCGGCAGCTATGTCTTCGTGAGTGAACTTAAGCATTTTCTATCTTTGAGATGATCTCTTTGGTTATCATACGTTCGTCGCAGTCGTAGAAGACGCGGTTGATCTCCTGGTAAGTTTCGTGCCCTTTGCCGGCGATCAGAACGACGTCGCCTTCCTTGGCTTCCTTGACGGCGTGTTCTATCGCTTCCTTGCGGTCCAAGATGACGACGTGCTTTTTGAGTTTCATGCCGTCAGTTATGTCTTTGACTATCGCCTCCGGATCCTCGGTCCTCGGGTTGTCGGTCGTTATGACGACCTTGTCAGCCATCTCCTCGGCGGCACGGCCCATTTTCGGGCGTTTTCCCTTGTCGCGGTCGCCGCCGCAGCCGAAGACGATCCAGAGGGAGTTTTCGGTTATCTCCCTGAGACATCTCATGACGTTGCGCATGGCGTCGTCGGTGTGGGCGTAGTCGATGACTATCACAACGCCCAGCTTGTTCGGCATGAATTCCAGTCTGCCGGGCACGGGCGGAAGGTTCGGGCAGAGGGAGAGGATCTTCTCTTCCGGGATGCCGAAGTTGGAGGCGAGGATCACGGCGCCCATGACGTTGGCCACGTTGTGGCGGCCCAGGAAGTTGATCTTGACCTCTTTTTTCGGCTGTCCTTTTTCTTCCAAGGTGAATTCTGATCCGTCGCGCTTGACCTTGATGTTTTCGGCCTTGACGTCAGCCTCTTTGTCTGTCGTCGTCATGGTCACGACTTTCTGGCCGACTTCCCTCAGTTCCCTGGCGAGCCTTTCGCCCCACTCGTCGTCGACCATGACCAGGCTCAAGGAATCCTCCTTGGCGTGGTCGAAGAAGCGGCGTTTCGCACCGTAGTATTCCTCCATGGAGTGATGGTAGTCGAGGTGGTCCTGGGTAAGGTTTGTGAAGATGAGGTAGTCGAAGAGCAGGTTCCCGATGCGCTTCTGCACAGCTGCGTGGCTGGAGACTTCCATGACGACGGCGTCGGCGCCCTCCTTGTCCATAAGGGAGAGGAGCGCATAGAGTTCGAAGACGTCCGGCGTCGTCCTTGAAGCGGGTTTCTTACGGTCTTTGATCTCATAGGAAATGGTTCCTATGAGGCCGACGGTCAGCCCGGCGGTTGAGAGGAAATTGCGGATGACGTAGGCCGAGGTCGTCTTGCCGTTGGTGCCGGTGACGCCAATCAGCTTGCATTTGGGCTGTCCGTAGAAACGGTGGGCGAGAAGGGAAAGCGTATCCTCGTCCTGGGAAAGCTTGACGACCGTCAGGTTCTCCGGGATGAGTTTCGGGACTTCCGTCACGAAGACGGCCGCAGCGCCGCGCTCCGCCGCGTCATCGATGTAGAAGTTGCCGTCGGCGATGGCGCCTTTCTTGGCTACGAAAACGAAGCCCGGCTTGATCTGGCGGCTGTTAAGGGAAATGCCGGACACTTCGATTTTGTCGCTTCCTTTGACGATCTCGTGCGGGATATTGCTCAGTAATTCATTCAACAGCATAATTCGCCTCACTTTTTAAACTTTCTTCTTCTTCCGTTTCATAATCGGCCGGGACTTGCAGATATTCCATGGCGGCCTTGCAGGCTTCCCTGAAGACAGGGGCCGCGACCGTGCCGCCGTAGATCTTTCCCCTGGGGGAGTCGAAGACTACGATGCAGACGATCTTGGGATCGTAGGCCGGCAGGAAGCCGGCGAAGGACGCTACGTAGTCTTTCTTGGAATACTGCTTGAGCTCGGCGTCCCATTTCTGGCCGGTGCCCGTTTTTCCGGCCACCTTGTAGCCGGGGATCTTGACCAGGCGGCCCGTGCCGTCGTCGTCGGTCACGGAGACCATGGCGTCGGTCATGTCGAGGGCGGCCTTCTCTGAAATTACTCCTGATACGGCCACGCTCGGCTCGAAATAATTGAAATCGCGCGCTTCGGGAGAGATCGAGCCGTCGGACATGGAAATGCGTTTGACGAGCCTGGGGCGCATTCTGGTGCCGCGGTTGGCGATCGTGGCGTAGGCGCAGGCCATCTGCAAAGCTGTGACGGAGATCTCCTGGCCCATGGGAATGGAATGGATGGAGGTTCCGCTCCACTTCTTATAGTTCTGCAGGCGTCCGCCGGATTCTCCTTCCAGGACTTTCAGATTGCTCTTGCTGCCGAAGCCGAACGATCTCAAGCCCTCGTAAAGCTTTTCTGATCCGAGCATCTCGGATACTTTCGCGACGCCGATGTTGCTCGAGTATTTTATGACTTCCTTGAAGGTCACCGTTCCCATTTTGTGATCGTCGTGGAGCGTGCGGCTCCTGGTGATCGCCCAGCTGCCGTTTTCGCAGTTTATGGGGGTGGCGAGGTTGACGATGCCCTCGTTGAGGGAGAGGGAGCCGGAAACAGGCTTCATGATGGAGCCGGGCTCGAAGGGGTCGCTGAGAAGAAGATTGTTGAAGACGCCTTCCTTGTATTCGTTCCTGTTGTTCGGATCGAAGAAGGGCCAGCTTGCCATGGCGAGGATGTCGCCGGTCTTAGGATCAAGCATGATGAGGCCGGCTCTCTTGGGAGTGAAAATTTCCGCCGCTTTGGCGAGCTCGTCCTGGGCGATCTGCTGGAGCTTCTCGTCGATGGTAAGATAGACGTTCTGTCCGTCCAGGGGATCGAAGATCATGTCCATGTTCTTCGTGGTGAAGAAACGGCGGCTGAGGTTGTCGCGCCAGAAGGTGTTCCAGCCGTCGATGCCGGAAAGGTAATATTCGGCGCCTTTCTCAACGCCGAAGGAACCTTTGCCTTCGCTGTCGCAGAAACCGATCTGGACGCCGAACAGTTCGTGCTTGGGATAGACGCGCTTCTCTTCGTATTTGACATAGACGCCCGGAAGCTTTTTCTGGGAGATAAGGGCTCTTATCTTGTGGCTCTCGGTGTCCATCAGTCCTCTCGCTATCACTGAGTAGCGCAAATTGGTGGGGGACATCTTCCTTATGATGTCGCTTTCGTTTATCTCGGCTATCTCGGAAATAAGACGGGCCTCCTGATCTTTGTCCTTGATGAGCTGAGGATCGCACCAAAGCATGGGGGAGGAGGTGGAGAGGGCGAAAATTGATCCGCGGCGGTCGCAGATCTGGCCGCGCTTGGCCTCCACTTTCACGGTGGAGCGAAGCTGGTTCTGTTTGAGCTCGTTGTATGTTTTCTGGTCGGTGCACTGCCAATAATACACCCTGCCCATGAGCAGGACGAGGAACAGGGCGATGGCCCCGAGTATAAAATGTATTTTCAGCATGCCTTGTTTCATTGTCTTTTTCTCAGCGTACGGCCGCGTCGCCTTCCCTCGGTTTGCCGGCTATCTTGGATTTCTCGTTGAGGTCCGTGTCGATCGCCAGCGGTTTGCTAAGTATGACTGTGCGGTCTTTTTTTGTCTTGCGCAGGTGAATGTTGTTTTCAGCCAGTTTTTTCTCTATGTAGTTGACGGCCTTGACCTGCTCGAGCTCTGACTGCGTCAGGTCCCTCTGCAGGCGAAGGTCGTTGATCTCGCTGTCTATCTTCGCGATCCTCAGCCCGGTGTCCGTCGTTCTCTTCGCCAGATTGACGTACCCTACGTAATAGGTGACGGCGACCACCGCCAGGGCGCAGAACACGGCGCAGAGCTTCACCCCGGAGGATTCGCTTTTTTTGCTTGCTGTCTTTTTCTTGTTGTAGATGACTTTAGACATTCTCTTCTCCTGTATTTGATCTTTCAAAGACTCTCAAAAGGGCGCTTCTGGATCTGGGATTCTGCGCGACTTCCTCTTCGGTCGGCCTCAGAGGTTTTTTTGTCACGATCGTTCCCAATCCTTCGGTCTTGAACTCTTTAAAAAGATTTTTGACTATTCTGTCCTCTCCGGAATGGAAGCTTATGACGACCAGTCTTCCGCGCGGCGCGAGAAGCGTGACCGCTCCCCTTAGTCCTTCCGTCAAAGAATCGGCTTCGTGATTGACGGCGATCCTGAGCGCTTGGAAAACTTTTGTGGCCGGATGAACTTTCGAGTGACGGAATCCCTTGCGGTAGTAGACTCCAGAGACCAGCGCGGCAAGCTCGGAATTCAAGGAGAACTTTTTGTCCTGCCTTTTCATTACTATGGCCCTCGCTATCGGCCTGGAAAATCTCTCGTCGCCGTAACGGAAGAAAATGTCCGCCAGTTCGCCCTCCGGGAGAGTGTTCAAAAGATCTGCCGCGGTAAGAGGATCGTTGCGGTCCATGCGCATGTCCAGCGGCGCGTTCTCCAGGAAACCGAAACCTCGTTCGGGATCGTCGAGCTGCACGGAGGATATGCCGCAGTCGCAGAGTATCGCGTCGAAACCGGTCAGGCCCATTTCAGCGCAAACCTCGGCGACCTTGCCGTAATCAGAGTGCATAAGCCGGAAATCGTTTCCGATCGCTTTCAGCTTCTCGTAAGCCAGAGGCAGAGTTTCGCTGTCGCGATCAAGTCCCAGAAGAAAACCGTTAGGGGAGATGGCTTCCAATATCCTGCCGGCGTGACCCGCCAAGCCTACCGTCATGTCAAGGCATCTTTTGCCGCTTTCAAGCTGCATCAGGGAGCAAACTTCCGAAAGCATGACGGGGATATGTTCCATAGCTTCTTACCTCGGTTCTTTTCGGCTTTCCGCGATTTCCTGCATGTTCTTTCCGAGATCGGCGATGTTGGCGGCAAATTCCGCCGCGTAGGCTTCGCTGTTCCAGATCTCCATATAAGAGGAGACCCCCGCGACGACAACTTCTCCTGTCAGCCCTGCCCAGTCTCTCAGATTCTTAGGGATCGTGAGTCTGGAGTGGGAGTCCATTTCGAGTTTGCTGCCGCCCAGCAAAGCGCGCTTCATTTCCTCGGTCCTGGCGTCGTAAGGGTCTAGCTCCTCGAGCATGTTAAGGCTCTTGGAGAAGTCCTCCCAGTCGTAGAGACGCAAAAATCTCTTGCGGCCGTAGGTGACGAAAAAGACCTTGGCGTCGTTCACGCGGCAGAATGCCGGAACGGCTATGCGCCCTTTCGCGTCCACCTTCAAAGAGGCTGTTCCTATGTACCTTTCTTTAGCCATTGGTTAATTGATTCTGGAAATGTTCAGAACACACACAATCTGTTAAAAAACACACTCCGTAAATTTTCGAGCACAATTATATCCCACTTTGGCCCACAAAGTCAACCCCCCTCCCACCAGGAGGGGTATGATCGCTGCTTTTTCTGCTAATAACACATTTAAAATAAATAAGTTAACTTGTGGGATGGAAGCGGCTAAAAAAGGGCTTGAAAAAGGCTTGGATGGCTAAACTGATCATTTCAGCTTGTGGATAACTTGTGGTTAACTTCTTTTTAACGAAAAAAGTGGGATAAAGTGGAAAAGGGTGTTTTTTTCCTCCATTTCCTTATCAAAATTTCGTTGCGGTTTTTTGCTAAAATAGATAGATATGAATGATGTAAGAACTTTTGTATTAGGCCTTGACGGCGCCGACTGGTCCGTTATTGAGCCGCTTATAGCTGAGGGCGCGCTTCCCAATTTCGCGAGGCTTTACAAGGGCGTCCACGGTCCCCTTGATTCCACTACTCCGCCTCTGACCCCTCCCGGCTGGACAGCTTCCGTAACCGGGCGCAATCCCGGGAAGCACAACATATTTGATTTCTTCTCCTACAGCGGATCCGATTACGACGTGCATCTGACTAGCAGGAAAGACAGGCGCTGCCGCGCCGTGTGGAACTATGTTTCCAACGAGGGCGGAAGAGTGCTCGTTATGAACGTGCCGCACACTTATCCTCCCGAGAAAGTCAACGGATACCTCATCACCGGCTTCGGCACTCCCGAGTGGGACTGCGAGTACACTTATCCTCCCGAACTGAAAAAAAGGATCAAGAAGAGTCATCCCGATTTCAAAGTCGACATGCCCTCGCGCTTTCTGCACGAAGGCGATTTCGCTTCTTTCGTCAAGGGAGTCAACGCGCACTGCGAGGAGCAGTTCAAAGTTTTCACTGAGCTTTACTCCGAACTGAAGCCGCATTTCGCCATGTTCTGTTTCGTGGAGATGGACAGGCTTTTCCATTTCTTCTGGAAGGAGAGCATGGTTTTAAAAAGCGGTCCGTACGGGAACCTTTTCAAAGACCATTTCGTTTTCTTAGATTCGCTTCTGGGGAAATTTTTGGACACGCTTCCCGAGAACGTTTACGTCATGGCGATCAGCGACCACGGTTTCGGGGAAGTGAGGAAGGACATTTACGTCAACAATTATTTGAGGGACAAAGGCTACCTTTCCGTGAAGGAAGGGCTCGACGCTGTCAGCGTCGGCAAGGTCGCGAAATGGAAATTAGTCGTCGCCTCTCTGCTCGACAGGATCGGGCTCTGGCAGATTTACCTCAAGCATCGCAGGGCGCAGCTTGAGAAGCGTTCCGCCATAGGCGGCGCCGGCGCCGAAACGGTGCGTTCCGCCACGGCTCTTTCCGCCGTCGACTGGGACAAGACCAAGGCTTATTTCTCTTCAATGTCCGCCCGCTCGGTGAGGCTGAACCTTAAGGGCAGGGAAGCAAACGGCGTCGTACCCGAAAAAGATTACGACGAGTTTTTGGAAAAACTCGCGAACGATCTCCTTGAAATGAGGGACGAGGACGGAACGAAGATCATAACCAAAGTTTTCAAGGCGAAGGATGCGTTCAAAGGAGACTATGTCAAAAACGCCTCCGACCTCTACCTTGAGCCAGCTCCCGGCTACTCCTTCAACCAGGGCTTCGCGGAAAAGACCGTCATGCCCAGCACCCAGCACGGCCAGCCGAGATCCGGCGACCACCGCCAGTACGGGATCTACATGCTGCAGGGCAGAGGTGTGAAGCAGGGCGAAACGCTGCCGGCCGCCATAATCGACGTGACGCCGACGATCCTCGCGCTCATGGGCATTCCTCTCTCGGACGACCTCGACGGAAAAGTTCTAATTGACGCGCTGACGGAAGAACTGAACGTCAGGCGTTACAAAGAGGCTCCCTATGGGCAAACGGAAACCACCGCGGGCGAAAACGAAGAAAAACTCCAGGAAAGACTGAAAGACTTAGGATACCTCTAATGCTTCGCGAACTGAAAGTATTCCTCTCTCTTCTTGCCGTGACGCTCTGCGCCCAGGGCTCCTTGTGGCCTGTCTGCGACGAATACAAGATCGAGAACACTTCGGAACTCTCCGCGGCCTTAAGGAAAGTCGAGAGCACGGTCCTTTGGAACAAGACCGAGGAGATCGCGAAGGGCGGGAACGCCACGGCGAAAGGGAAGTTCGATCCCGTCAAAGGAACGGAGGAAAAGATAGAGCGCATCTGGGCCAAGACTTTGCTCGGCTTGAAGAACAAGGATGTCTATCTTATCCAGGACGCTCTGAACCTCTACCGCGAAGTGAGGAAGAATTATCCCAAGCCCATGGCCCAGAGAAGAAGTTTCGTGACACTTGCCAAAGCGCACGCCGCCCTGAGGAATTCCATGAAAGCGGAGGAAAAGCCGGAGGCTGACTCCTGGCTCATCGCCAGGTCCCAGGACAAGGAATTCGATCTGGACGACAAGACGGCCGGCTGGTTCTGCAATTGCTTCAAGACTTTGGCCGCGGCCGCGGCAGGACGCCAGAACCTCGGCGCGCCGGAGGAAATTAGGGCGATGCTTTCCCAGATCAACACTGACGGCATGTTCACCGCCATGGAGATCGGCGTTTCAATGAGCCTCCTGGAGAACGTCTGCTTCGCCGCCGAAACGATCAGCGGCAGCGGATATGACATTTACAAGAACGACTCCTTAATGAGATGGGCTTCCGCTTTGAATGAGCTGAAAGACTCCGCCGACGTTCTTCCCGGCCGCGGCTGGGAAGGAGACGAGCCCTTTTCACCGGCGGCCTCTTTCATTTTGGCGCTGCGCCGAGGCATAGCTTTAAGAGACCTTAGGGCCGCGGCGATGGAATCTCCTCTTAACGCGATCTTCTACTACGCTTCGGCAAGGAAAGCCGCGTCTTATCCCAGGCTTCCGCTTCTCAAGAGTCCCGCCGGCTCCGGCTGGATAACCGCCCGCTCCCGCGTGCAGAAGGGAGCCGGCGCGCGTTACCTCAGAGTGATAAAGACCAGCGGCGGCCGCTTCGGCGACCTTTTGTCTTTCGCTTTTTCCGGAGGCGGCAAAACGCAGATGGGCCGCCGCCAGGGCCAGGACGGGCGCTCTTTGATAGGCCGCGATTACGCGACGCACACCCTGTCCTCCTCGACAGTTGTCATCGACTTCAAAAAGCAGTCCGCCGCCAGCGCCAAGATACTGCGTTCAGTCTGCAAGCAGGGGATAACTTTCCTGGATCTGGACGGGAGCGACGCGTATCCTTCCATGAAGAATTACCGGCGGACTTTCTTCATGACGGACGATTACCTTCTTGACATATTCACGCTCAAAGCGGATTCTCCCTTCACAGCCGATTGGGTGATGCATTCCGAGAGCGCCAAGATCCCCACCCTTACGGGAGCGACCGCTCCCGAGAACAGCTATGAGATAAAGGACATCGCCAGGAGCTTTCTGGGAGCGTCCTACAGGGAGCCGGCCTACCGGCTGCTGGACGACGTCGCTTCGCAGCTGGCCACAGCCCAGTGGGGATGCGATTTCGGAAACGGCTTGAGAACGATCATGCTGGGACAGAGCGACACGAGGATCCTTACCGCAAAGGACGGCGGCGACATAGCCAGTACAGGGGAGATCACGCATTACCGCACGACCGACGGGAATCTTATAGTCGCGCGCAGAACCAACGTTAAGGAGACTAGGTTCGCCGCGCTGCACGAAATTTACGATTCTGCTCCGAAAGTAAAAAGCCTTGTCAGGCTCGAGATAGAGAAAGACGCGCTGGTCTTCGAGATATCCGTAGGCGAATACCTCGACTACGCCGTCATCAATTTTTCCCTTGAACCTTTGGACTTCAACATCAACAAGAGGCAGTCCATCAAGGTCAGTCCCGAACCTTTCGCTTTCCTAAGACTGCACAGGGAAAGCGGCGTCCTTCTGCAAAACCTCAACGCTGAGCTTACGGAGGAATGAACATGAAAAAACTGATACTTACAACGCTGTTTTTGGGAGCGTTCGTCTCCTCGGCCGATCCCGGCCTCATTAGGTTAAGGGATGTTTCCCTTGATCCTTCGGCGCCTTCTATTATGGCGAAGGGAGAAAAGCGCTGCGCCCCCGACCAGAACGGCTGCTATCAATACCTCATACAGCCCGTGAAGAATTTCACGAACAAGGAGCGCGCCGCGCTGAAAGAAGCGGGCGTTTCCTTCATCGGCTTCGTTCCCCCCAACGCCTACATAGTCCTCGCCGCGCCGGAAGATCTGAAAAGTCTGGAAGAGAAACATCCTTTGCTTTACGTCAGCGAATATCTTCCGGAATACAAGATCGACGTTCCCACGGGCAGATTTTTCAGCGCTGGAAGCGAAGTCAAACTGAACATTATTTTGACAGGCCCTGACGAAACGGCGACCGTTATCGCTTTCCTCAAGGAAGAAGGCGCGAAGGATGTTTCTTTGCTCTGCGAGCGTCCTCCTATCTTAAGGGCGGTCTGCGGCGTCGGTCTAGTCGACAAGCTCATCCTCCGTTCCGACGTTTTCAGCGTGGAGGAGGAAGTAGAGGCGAAGATCTTTAACAACGCCGCCAGAAGCGAATCTCTCATGAACGTCGACGCGATGAACACTTTGGGTTACACCGGAGAAGGGATCATGGTCTGCGTCGCGGACACCGGTCTTGACAGTGGAGACCCAAATGACATTCACCCGGACTTCCAGAACAAGGACGTGATAGGCGTCGTCGCTTCCAAAAACACCGAGAGGACCGACTGGCGCGATCTCAACGGCCACGGCACCCACGTCAGCGGTTCCGCGGTCGGGACCGGCGCTCATGAAAACGGCACTTACGCCGGGACCGCTCCGGAGGCGTCTCTTTACTTCATCTGCATCGGAGGCAACTCTTCCAGCGTCTATCCTCCCGAAATGGCGGATATGGGCGGCGCCTACGACAGCGGCGCCCGCGTCATGAACAACAGCTGGGGAGCGTACAGCAC
>DFCM01000094.1:43457-63082 GCA_002366995.1 bacterium UBP3_UBA3054
GGATTTCCTGATCCTTTTCGCGGCCGGCAACAGCAACAAAAAGATAGATACGGAAAACAACTGCACCCTGAGCACCCAGGCCGCCGCCAAAAACGTCCTCACGGTGGGAGCCGCGGAATCGTACCGCCCCGACAGACCCTACACCTACGGCAGCCTTTACTCCAACGTGGCGGCGCCTTTCAACACGGACCTCACAGCTTCCCCGCAGAACGGCACCCAGCAGGGCATGGCCTATTTCTCATCCCGCGGCCCCGCCAGGGACGGAAGGTTCAAACCTGACATTGTCGCTCCCGGGACCCAGATAATCTCGACGGAATCTCTTTGGGACAGTAAAAACAACGGGACCAGGAGCAGCTATTATACCGTAATGGAAGGAACCTCCATGGCGACGCCCTTGACGACGGGAGCCGCGGCGGACGCCATGCAGTTCCTGAAGGAACAGGGTTTTGCTCATCCCTCTTCCTCGCTTGTCAAGGCGCTCCTAGTTAACGGCGCCAGGAACATGGGGACTGGTCAGTACGAAAACTATACGGAGATCCCAGACGAAGACCCCAACTGCGTCAACGGTTTCGGTCACATCGACCTTGCCGAGAGCTTAAGGCCGGAAAACGGCAGGCTCTTCCTTTACGACGGCGTCATAGACGACACCGATTGCGAAAAGACCTACGTCTTCACCAAATCAGTTTCCGGCCCCGTGTCCGCCACGCTTGTCTGGAACGACTATCCCGGGACCGTCGGCGCCGAGCTGGCTCTGATCAACGACCTCGATATGATCGTTTCCGACGGGGAAGATGAATACTACTGCGACGGAACAAGCGAACACTGCGACTCTATAAACAACGTGGAACGTTTCAGATCAAACGCTTTTCCCGCCGGCAACAACATAGAGATCACCGTAAGGGGATACAACGTCATGCAGGGTCCGCAAACGTTCTCGCTTGCTGTCTCCGGCATGGACTCCGAAATCGTCCCCGAACCGGCGCTGACTTTCGCCTTGCTGCTTTCGTTAACTTTAATCTTTAGAAGGAGAAAATAAATTTATGCATAAACTGACGATCATACTGACATTCGCCGCCATCGCCGTCCTGGCCGATCCAGGTCTCATACAGCTTAGGGAAACCGTCATCGATCCTTCGGAAGCGTCCATTCAAAACGTTGCCGAACCGGTCTGCGTTCCGACCGTCTCGGGGAAAAGCCAGTATCTGATCCAGCCCGCAAAAAACTTCACCCTGGAGGAGACGAAGCGGATCAAAAACTTGGGGATAATCATGATCGGCTGCGTGCCTCCCAACGCCTACCACATCCTGGCGTCTCCAAAGGAACTGGAAGCTTTGAAGGAAAATTTCCAGCTTCTCTACGCCGGGGAATTCCTTCCTGAATACAAAACTACCGCGTCTTCCAAAACAGCCATAGCCAATGCCGGGGAGCACTTCTCCGCGCTGGTCCTGCTTTCCTCCAGCGAGGAATTCGAGGAAGTCGTTACCGCGCTGATCAACGGAGGGTCAAGCAAGATCAAGGGAGTCTGCGGCGAACCGCCGATCTTGGAGACCAGGATCACTAAAGAGCTGGCGGACAGCCTTATCAAAATGAGCGCAGTGGTAAACGTGGAGGAAAAGAGTGAGAATTTCATCTTCAACGACGTGGCAAAGACCACCAATCTTATGAACGTCGAGGACGTCAACTGGAGCGGATACACGGGGGAGGGCGTGACCGTCTGCGTGGCCGACACCGGCCTTGACAGCGGCAACCCCGACGACATCCACCCGGATTTCACCGGCAAGGACATCACCGGCGTGATCTGCTCCTCCAATCCCAGGGACGACTGGAGCGACCTGAACGGCCACGGCACTCACGTCTCAGGTTCAGTCTGCGGCATGGGCAGACAGAACGGCCAAGTGACCGGCATGGCGCCTGACGCCAGCCTTTATTTCATTTGCTGCGGCGGGAAGGGCAACGGCGTCTATACTCCTTCCGAAAACGAAGTCAGGGGCGCCTACAATGCCGGGGCACGCATTATGAGCAACAGCTGGGGCGACTCCAACAACGGCAGCTACAACTCCGACTCCCTGCTTTGGGACGGATTAGCCGTAAAGTACCCCGACATGCTGATCGTCTTCGCCGCCGGCAATTCCAACACAAAGATCGATACGGAAAACAACGCCACCATCAGCCACACCGCCTCCGCCAAGAATCTTCTGACGGTTGGCGCCTCTGAGAACTACCGCCCCACCAACTACAAGACCTACGGCGACCTTTTCGGCGCGACAGGCATTTTCAAGAACGACAGGGTCGCCTATCCCGCGGACTACACCAACCAGGGCATGGCGTTCTTTTCCAGCCGCGGGCCGACCAGGGACGGCCGCGCTAAACCCGACATCTGCGCTCCTGGCACCTTGGTCTATTCCACGGAATCCGTTTGCGACTCCAGCAACAACGGCACCCGCAAGAGTTATTACACTTATATGAACGGCACCTCCATGGCGACGCCACTGACCTCCGGCGCCTGCGCCGATATCCTGCAGTACCTGCACGAACAGGGCATAGAGGATCCCTCATCCGCCATGATAAAAGCCGTTCTTATCAACGGCGCGAGAACCATGGGCACCGGGCAGTATTCCGGAGCCGTGGAGATCCCGGACTACACGCCAAACGGCGTGAACGGCTTCGGGCATGTCAACCTAAGGGAGAGTATAGATCCTGAATCTGGCGAACTCTTCGTAATGGAGGGCAAAGTATCGAACACCGGCGACAGCGTCACTTTTTCCTTCCAGAAGTACTATTCCGGAAAATTCGACGCGACCTTGTGCTGGACCGACCCCACCGGCAGCCTTGCGGCTTCCAAAAATCTTGTGAACGACCTTGACCTGATAGTCTCCTGCAGCGAGGGGACCTTTTACGCCGGCGGCGCGACAAACAAGGTGGACGCCGTCAACAACATGGAAAAAATGCACGCCGAATCTCTCAGCTCCGGCGATATAGAAATTACCGTCAAAGGCGGAAACATCATGAAAGGTCCCCAGACCTTCGCCATCGCCGTCTCCGGCGTGGACGAGTTCGTTCCCGAACCATCCTTCGCTTTTGTCTCGCTTTTAATCGCCCTCTTTCTGGGCAGAAAGATGAAATAATAAACATATGAAAAAAACAATTCTTCCATTGCTTCTTCTGCTCGCGCTTAGCGCGGCCGCTGATCCCGGGCTCATCCGCCTTAGGGAAACCGTTATCGATCCATCCGCGGCGTCCGTCCAAAGCATTCCCGAACCGGCCTGCGCCCCCACGGCCTCCGGAAAATTCCAGTTCATCATCCAGCCCGCCCTGAACTTCGACGTGGACGACACGGAACTCATCGAGAGTATGGGTGTGGAATTCACGGGCTTTTTCCCGCCCAACGCTTACCATGTTCTTGCGACAAAAGAGCAGCTCGAGGAGCTGAAGGAACGCTTCGATCTTCTGTATGCCGGCGAGTATCTTCCGGAATACAAGACTTCCAGCGCTTCCATGAAGACGATGTCGGCCAAGGCCGCGCCGTTTTCCGCGCTCATCATCCTTTCTTCCGCTTCCGCTTTTGAGGAAGTGAAAGCGTTCCTCGCGGAGAACGGCGTGAATGATTGCGATCTTATCAGCGAAACGGGCGCTCTGGCCAGGGCGACCATCACGGAAGGCCTCATAGCGAAGCTTACAGCTTTGAGTTCCGTCGTCAACGTGGAGGAAGAGCCTGAATACACCCTCGACAACGACGTCGCCAGGACAGAGAACTTGATGAACGTCGCGGCGGCCAACGAGACCGGCTACACTGGCAAAGGTGTCATCGTCTGCATCGCGGATTCCGGTTTCGACAGCGGCGACCCCAAGACCATCCATCCCGATTTTCAGGGCAAGAACATAACCGGCGTGGTCTGCAGCTACAACACCTCCAGGACTGACTGGAGCGACCTGAACGGGCACGGCACCCACGTGGCCGGCTCGGTCTTGGGGACCGGCGCGCAGATGGAAGGGCGCTTTGCCGGCACGGCTCCGGACGCCGACGTTTACTTCATCTGCTGCGGCGGGGAAGGCAGCGGCATCGCCGCGCCCGGCGAGACCGACATCAAGGCCGCCTATCAGGCCGGCGCCCGCATCATGAGCAATTCCTACGGCGACGGCAACAACGGCACCTACAACTCCGGCGCCCAGACCTGGGACCGCATTTTCCACAAATACAGCGACTTTCTGGCGCTTTTCTCATCCGGCAACAGGAACACCAGCATCGTGACGGAGGACAATTCCACCATCAGTTCCGCCGGCACTTCCAAGAACGTCATCACGGTGGGCGCCTCGGAGAACTACCGCCCGGACGTTTTGACCACTTACGACGAGCAGAACCCCGGCATGCCCACCACCAGCGTTTTCTACGGCGACAAGATCGCCTATCCCGCTTTTGGCGAGCAGCAGGGCATGATGATGTATTCCAGCAGAGGCCCTGCCCAGGACGGCCGCGCCAAGCCGGACGTCTGCGCGCCCGGCACCATGGTCTGGTCCACGGAATCCCTTTGCGACCCCTTCAACCACGGCACCAGATTGAGCTACTACACCGCCATGTCCGGTACTTCCATGAGTACGCCTCTTACAGCCGGCACCTGCGCCGACATCTGCCAGTTCCTCAGGGAGCAGGGATTCGATCCTCCCTCCTCGGCCCTGATGAAAGCCGTCCTCATCAACGGAACAAGATCCATGGGCTACGGCCAGTACAGGAATAAGAGCGAGATCCCGCTGAAATACCCGAACTGCGTGAACGGGTTCGGTCACGTCAATCTTAAGGAGAGCCTCTCTCCTTCCGTGGGCGAGCTCTTCATTTTCGAGGACAGCCTGAAAAACACCGGCGACGAGGTCACCTACACTTTCGCGAGGACTTCCACCAACGCCGTCAACATTACCATGACCTGGAACGACATCGCCGGAAGCGTGGGGGCAGAGATCTCGCTCGTGAACGACCTTGACCTCACCGTGACGGACGGCGTGAATACGTATCTCCCGAACTCCCTGAGATCCGGAACTGACAACGTCAACGTCATCGAGAAATTCCACGCTGACTATTTCCCGGCCAGCGACTGCATAGAGGTGACCATAAAGGCCGCCAACATCATGCGCGGACCCCAGGTCTTCGCCCTGGTCGTTTCCGGCATGGAAGAAGTCGTCCCCGAACCAAGCTTCGCGTTTCTTGCGCTTTTAATAACCCTGCTTCTCGGCAGAAAAATCAGATAAAATTATGAAAAAATTATTCCTAATCCTTCTTGTCGCGTCCGCCCTGTCGGCCCTGTCCGATCCCGGCCTCATCAAGCTCAGGGAATTTGAGATCGATCCCTCCGCTGCCAGCGTCAACAGCGTCTCCGAGACGCAGTGCGCCCCCACTTCCGCTGGGGAATACCAGTTCATCGTCCAGCCCGAAAAGAATTTCAGCGCTAAGGAACGCGAAACGATCAGCGAAATGGGGCTGAAGATAGTAGGTTTCCTTCCGCCCACCGCCTACATCATGCTTGGCACCAAAGAGGCTTTGAAAAACGTGGAGAAGAGCTTCAAGATACTCTATTCTTCGGAATACCTTCCCGTCTACAAAACTTCCGCCTTCTTTAGGAACACAGTCTCCTCTTTGGAGGATAAGGACACGGAGATCTCTCTGCGCCTGGCTTGCAAGGAAAACCTTGAGAGCGTGAAGCAATATCTCAGCGACAACGGCGCCAATGAGATCGTGACGATCTCCCAGAATCCTCCCGTTTTGGAAGCGAAAGTCCCGAGCGGACTGGTTGGCAGCCTGGCCAAGAGAAGCGACGTCCTGAGAGTTGGGCCCAAGCCAAAATGCCAGGTCTTCAACGACGTGGCCAAAGGCACCGGTCTGATGAACGTTGCTCCCATGCAGGCCGAAGGCTACACCGGAAAAGGAGTTACGGTGGCGGTGGCCGACACGGGCTTCGACAGAGGCCAGACCAGCGGAGACAAAACCAAGCTTCACCCCGACTTCAGCGGGAAGAGTATTCAGGGAAAGATCGGCGAGAACAACAGCTTATACCGTGAAGACTGGGCGGACTACCACGGTCACGGCACTCACGTCTGCGGCTCCGCCACCGCCAAGAGCGGAAGTTACAAAGGCATCGCCCCGGACGCCAGCCTTTACGTCATCGCCATCGGCTCGGACAGGTACGGCGCGGTGGTCGATGTTACGGAAAAAGATTTCCAGGACGCTTATGACGCAGGCGCCAGAGTCGTGAACAACAGCTGGGGCGATTCCAGGGAAGAGTTTCACGGGGAATACACGGAATACACGGAATTTTTGGACACGGTCTGCTGCGACAAGCCGGACATGCTGGTGCTTTTCGCCGCCGGCAACAGCAACGCGAAGATCGACTACGTCAACAACTGCACCATCAGCCCCCAGTGTTCCGCCAAGAACGTGCTGACCGTGGGCGCGGCGGAGACCTACCGCCCCGATGTCAATTACACCTACGGCGTAGCCTTCGAAGCCAAGGACAGGCCTTTCAAAGACGACCTTGTGGCCTCGCCGGCGAACGGCGAACAGCAGGGCATGGCCATGTTCTCCAGCCGCGGCCCCTGCAAGGACGGCCGCTTCAAGCCGGAGATAGTGGCCCCCGGCACCTACATCATTTCCACCGAATCCGGCTACGACACGACGAACGAGAAGTACCCCAACAGGCAGAGCCTTTACACTGTCATGTTCGGCACCTCCATGGCCACGCCCCTGACCGCGGGCGCCGCGGCCGACACCATCCAGTTCCTCAAGGAAAAGGGCATTTCTGAACCCTCCTCGGCGTTGGTGAAGGCGACGCTTATCCACGGCGCCAGGAGAATGGGGCAGGGACAGTATGACGCCCCGTATATCGAGATCCCTGAGGATTTCCCCAACAGCGTCAACGGTTACGGACATGTGGACCTGGGGCAGAGCTTCGACCTCACCAACAATGTAGTCTTTATTGAAGGCGTGGTCAGCAACCAAAACGATCTGGTGACTTACGCTTTTAAAAAGAATCAAATGGGCCGCGTGAAAGTGACCCTGGTCTGGACGGATCAGCCGGGCACTCCGGGCGCCAGGGAAGAGCTGGTCAACGATTTGGACCTCCAGGTCTTCGACGGCCTCTACACCCACTTTAACGCGAATCAAAGCATGCACAACGAGTATACCAACAACAGCGAGTGGTACGACTCTCCCAACGATCCCGCCGCGGGCGAAGACATGGAAGTGCGCGTGCACGGCTATTCGGGAATGTATTATCCCCAGTCCTTCGCCCTGGTCGTTTCCGGCATGGACGAAGGCCCCATTCCCGAGCCGAGCCTTGCGTTTGCCTTCCTGTCATTGTGCGGACTTCTCATTTTTCGTAAAAAATAAACAAACAAAAATATGAAAAGCAGAATTATCTTTTTCTTAGTATTCGTTTGCGGCCTCGCGCTGGCCGACGCGGTCGACCCCGAATTCAAAGTCAGCAACGTCAAGAAAGACAGCATGGACTTAAAGCTCATCGAGGACACGCTGAGCCAGCTTGACGATCCCTTCACAAAGGAGCCGGCTTACGCGAATGACAGCGATCTCGAAGCGCTCATAAACAGCATGATCGGCGGCACCGAAGCGAAGAAGGACAAGAGTTTCGGCGCGACCTTTGATGGCCCCGGCCTTCTTACCGGCAAGGTCGTGAACCACAAGGGCGATCCGATGGCGAACGTTCAGACGCGTTTCTTCCGCGCTGAGGACAGCGAGGACCTGAGGACCATGCTGACGACCAGGAAGGGCACGTACGCCTACTACATCACGTCCTCCAACTATTACACCTTAACCGCCCACTACAAGAACCAGTTCTTCTTCACGAACCTTGTTCTGGTGCCGGGCCGCCGCTACGACGTCAACATCCGCTTCGTGATGCCGATGACCGTTTACGGCAAGCTTACCGTGGACGGCGAGGACGCCCAGCGCGGAGTGTTCCTGCGTCTCATGAACCAGGAAGGCGCCCAGGCCGGCGGCTTGGTCGTCACCAACGGCCTCTTCTGCATCAAGGACATCACACCTGGCCGCTACACGATGGTCTTAGAGCGCCGCAAGCGCTTCATCGACGAAAGGATCAACGAGGGCCGCTTCTACTACTTCCCGATCACGCTTACCAACGAAGGCGTAAGGATCAGCGTAGACCGCGACCGCCGCGACCTCTACGGCTACGTTCTCATGGACGGCAACCCCTTGCGCCACCTGGACGCCAGAGTCATCCTCCGCGACGCCCGCAGCAACGGCATGCTCATCCACATGGAAGCCGATACCTACTCTAAGGAAGGCTTCTACATCTTCAAGCACGTGCAGCCCGGCGTCTATTATCTTGAAGCCCTGCACGGCGACAAACGCCTAAGGTCCCAGCGCTCCATGGTCACGGTCAAGCCGAAGCAGAAAAAGGTCAAGACCTTCCTGAACCTCGTCTCCGACCCCAACAGGGAAAAGCGCGAGATGGAGCAGCTGAAACGCCAGTTCACAGAGGAATAACCTTGTCTGAAGACGTCAAAACAGAGGAAGTGGAAGTCTTCCGTCATTCCCGCCGCCGCAGCCGCTATCACGCCTGCAAAAGCGAGCGCAAGGAAAAAATGAGAAGGGAAGACTTGGAACGCTTCGCCAAAAAATCACCCAGGCCGCGTCCTAAACAAATACGCGCCGAGGAGGAGGAATGGTGAAGTATCTTCCTTTGCTTTTCGCCCTCGTCCTTTTGGGCTGCGATGTACCGGAAACTCCCGCTGATCATGAGAAGGCGCTGACGAACCGCGTAATAGCGACCGTCAACGGCGTTCCATTGATGTCCGAGACGCTGGAGCTCTACATTGCCAACTGGGGCGAGGAATACGAGAAGCACAATCCTCCCGTGACCTATGAGCTCCTGAAAAAGATGCGCGCGCAGAAACTCGAGCAGATGATCAACGAGGAGCTCGTAAAGCAGAGGATCAAGGAATCTCCTGTCGCCATCAGCGACGAAGAGATCAAAGCGCACATCTCGAAAATGATCGACGACCTCGGCGGTTCCGACCAGTTCATCAACTTTCTTCAGGAAAGGGGATACGTGACCTTGGAGGAACTGGAAGCGGACGTAAAAGCTGACCTTGAAGCCCTGAAGGTCTTCACAAGGGACATGCATCTCACTCCGCCCACGGAAGAGCAGCTGAAGGAGACTTACGAGCTCTTGAAGGACCATATGATCCTTCCGGAGCGCCTCTGGCTCTCGCATATCCAGGTCTCCCTCGACAAAAGGCTTCTGCCGGACGGCTCCAAGGAAGTTTACGCCGACGAATACCTGAATTACATCAAGGACCAGATAGACCACAAGTACATAACGTTCGCCAAGGCGGCCAGGGAATATTCCGAGTGCCGTTCCTCCCAGCACGACGGCATGGTGGGCGAACTGAGAAAAGGGGACACCAACTCCGTTCCAAAGATCATTCATGACACCGCTTTTTCGCTGGCAATCTCCAATACGAGCGGCGTAGTAGTCTCTCCGCTTGGCGCGCATCTCCTTTACGTGACAAGAAAAGCGCCGGCCTACACCAATTCCTTCGAGGAATCGCGTACTGCGTTGACTGAGTTTCTCATTAAACAGGTCCTTGATCAGAACCGCGACAATTGGCTCCTCTTCCTAAGGAACAGGGCCGACATCCATTACGTGGAGATCCCCTGATATGCCAAGCGTCACAGTCGCCGTCATAACCCGCAACAGGAAGGAGCTCTTAAAAAAGTGCCTCGCTTCCGTGTTTTCTGGAACGCTCGTTCCCGACGAAGTGCGAGTCTATGACAACGCCTCGACGGACGGCACGGCGGAGATGCTGAGAGAAGAATTCCCCGAGGTCAAAGTTATCGGGAATAAAGAGAATTTCGGCCTTTCTTTCTGCCATAATCTGGCGCTCTCGGATTTCACGACGGACTCTCTGCTGCTTCTTGACGACGACAACATTGTCGCTCCCGACATGCTCGAGAAACTGCAGAGAAAGCTTTTCTCCGATCCGAAACTCGGCATCGTTCTTCCGCTTTTCATGAACGGCTACGATGATCCCAAGACCGTCTGT
The DNA here is from genome assembly GCA_002366995.1 of bacterium UBP3_UBA3054. Classification (GTDB taxonomy): domain Bacteria; phylum Auribacterota; class UBA3054; order UBA3054; family UBA3054; genus UBA3054. The sequence continues at coordinate 53,526 of DFCM01000094.1, forward strand.
TTCTGCGGGGGAGAGACCTCGCTTTGGAGCGGCAGGAATCTTCTAAACGACAAAAATTTCTCCAAAGAGCGGGAAACTTATCCGACCTTCCGCGTGCCGAACGCCACGCTCATAAAAAAAGAAGCCGCCCAAGCGACAGGGCTAATGGACGACAGGCTTTTCTCTACCATGGCCGACGAGGACTACTGCCGCCGCATGGAAAAGCAGGGCTACAAGGCGATCTTCCTTCTTGACGCAGTGACCGACCACATGCAGGAAGTGAAAAGATCCGACGCCAGAAGACTCGGCCTCACGAATCCTCTTCAGACCTACATCTTCGCCAGGAACAGAGCGGTCCTCATAAAGCGCTACGGATCAGCGCTCCAGTTTCTGGTTTTCTTCATTTTCTGGCAGCCGCTGTACCATCTCTATTACCTCTTCAACATGGCAAGGTACAAGGCGCCCGCCTCCTTTTTCAAAGCTTATCTGAAAGGAGTCTGGGCCAGTCTGGTTTTCGTCTTCACAGGCAGCCTTCCGCCTTTGACGGAGATCCTAAAAGCGTTTTCTCAGCCCGAAAACAATTAAGCCGCAAAGCGCGAATATTAAACCCGGTTCCGGGACGAGGGTTATTTCTGCGCTCTTAGTGTAAGAGGGGACGAAGCTTTTGGAAAGCACCTGGGCGTAGACCGTGTACTGCCCTTCTTCCTCGGGAAGGGTGATGGCTTTTTCGGTATAGCTTTCCTCCCAGGCCGTCTTCTCAAGCTCTTCCTCGCTGAAAGCCCATCTTGTTCTTCTGGTGCCGTTGTCGGTAGTGAGGGTAAGCGTGACGTTCCTGTCCGTGGTCTCAGCCGCGCCGTCGTTCAGTTTGAGGCTCGTGATCTCCGCGGTGGTGAATTTGTTGGTGTAGGCGTAGACGATCACGTTGGTGCTATTCTGCATCATGCAGAGGTAATTGAGGCGCAGAACGTCCAGGATGGTCCAGGGCAGGCCGGAGCAGCGCATGGTAAGCATGAAGCAGTTCTCGAAGATCTTGGAGTTGTCGTAGCGGCAGTTGGTCTCGAACTGCAATCCGCCCTTGTTGTAGGTCCGCCACCATTCGTATTTGTTGTTGGGGAAGGACATGTAGTAGCCAGAACCGCCGCCTCTGTGCATGGTGACGGGGATCTGGTCCAGCTCGCGTCCGTCCTCGTGGTAGACTCTCAGAACGATGCTGGTCGGAAGATATTCGAACATCCAGCCCGTGGAGTTGCAGTAGGCGTTGGAATACATTTCCGGGGGAGTCTTGCGGTAGACGCCGGCCTGGAGGTTGGCGGCCGCCGGGCCCACGCCGCAGAAGCAGTCGCCCCAGCCGTCGTAGCAGTAGCGCATGATGTCCTGCATTCCGGGGGGATCCATCCAGTTGCAGTGGTACCTTTCGCCGTTCACGGCGTTGTTCTCGGGGTCCATGTCGAAGCGGTAGGTGTCGGGCAGCTGCATGGAGTGGCCCGTCTCGTGGCAGAGGGCGCCATGTCCCGCCATGTCGAAGATGCCGGAGGCGAAGGTCTGGCCGATCCAGTAGTAGGGGGCGTTGTAGAAGGCGCCCATGGAGCCGCCCTCGTTGAAGAAGAGCTGCGTCGTGCAGTTGGTGCTGTCCGGCGCGTTGATGTTGGTGTACTGGCTGGCCTGTCTTTTGAGATAGTCGACTCTGTAGCGGTCTATGATGCCGTAGGGCGCCAGGACGGTCTTGGCTCTGGCGTATTGGGCGTTCATGTAGTTTATGGTGTCGTTCATGTGGTCGTAGAAGGACTTCTTGGACGACTGGGTGTATTTGTCGAAAGTGGAGTCGACCACGATGACGCCGAAGGTCAGGGCGTCCATATAGACGTCCAGCACGTTGTTGCTGACGTTGTTGTCGACGTATCCCTCGGGGTAGCTGATGACGGCTCTTATGATGTTGGTAAGCGGCTTGGTGAAATCGTAGACGTAAGTGTCCGGCATGGTCCAATGGAAGTTGTCCTGGTAGAGCTCCCTTATGATCCGGAAAGAGTTGGTGTGGGAGGCTTCCTTCTTCGTGTTGACGTACCAGTCCACGACCACGTCGATGGGGTCGTTGGTAAGGGAGGTGTTGCAGTAGATGTTGGCGGTCCAGGTCAGCCTGTCGCCGGGCTCGGGACGGTAGGTGCTGCCGATGTCGTATTTGCCGATGCTGTATTTCGGCGTACGCTCAAGCCAGGCCAGTCCGAAATCCCAATCAGCGGCGACGATTATCTCCTTTACGTAAACGTCGGAGAGCATGAAGTCAGAGGAGAGGATCTGGAAATAGAGGCTCTGTTTTCCGTTTTTGTCCAGGAAGATCTCGATGTCATCGGAGATGTCCAGCCATTCCGCGGAGGAAAGGTCGCCTTCGGAATTGGCCCAGCGGATCTTCGCGGCGTTCTCAGGATAAGTCAGATGCAGAACGTTCTCATGAGTGTAGGTGATGTCGCTGCCGTCGCCTATTACGATGGAAGTTGGTTCGGCTACTTTGTAGGCCGTGTTGGTGAAATAGAAGTAAGCCGTGTCGGTCTGGCCCTTCAGGAACTCGTAGTTGAGCCTGAGGGAGTCGATGATCTTGTAGTTGGACTTGTCTTCGCCGGGCAGCTTGAAGATGAAGCTGTTGGCGTAAAGGTTGTTGTTGTCGTAGCTGTAAGAGGGCTTGAATTTGGCGCCTTGATCGTAGGTGAGTGTGTAACTAGGCCTGGTGTTGCCGAAGGCCAGTTCGTAGCCGCTGCCGGTGCCGCGGTAGATATCGATCGTCGCGCCGGAGATCTCGCGCCCGCCCTCGCCGAAAACTTTCACGCAGATGTTGGTCGGAAGAAGCGAGAACATCCAGCCTTTCTTGCCGTTGTGCATTTCCGGGGGATAGCGGCGCTGCTCGCCGGCGTGCAAGTTGATGGTGGCGCATTCCAGCTCCGTGAAGACGTCCTTTGTGCCGTTGTAGCAGTAGCGCATGATGTCTTCCTTGCCTTTGGGATCGGCCCAGTTGCAAGTGTAGGCTTCTCCGAAGACTTTGTTGTTGGCGGCCGGCATGTTGAAGCGGTAGGTGTCGGGGAAGCCGAAGGAGTGGCCGGTCTCGTGGCAAACCGCGCCGTGCCCCATGGTCGAAAAGACGCCGTTCCCGTTCCAAAGGAAGGTCTGCCCGATCCAGTCGTAGGGGTTGCCAAGGTATCCGCCGTAGTCGTCGCCTTCGCTGTAGCTGACCGTAGTGTAGTAATCCTCACAGCCCTCGAAGCGGGTGGGATCCTTGGCCACGTTCATCATTTCAACATGGTCGACTCTGTAGCGGTCGATGATGCCGTAGGGAGCCAGGGGGTAACTCATGGCGGCGTAGCGGCCGTTCATGAACTGGATGGTGTCCTCAAGGTTGTCGTAGAAAGATTTCGGGGAGCGTCCCTTGACTGTGTATTTCCAGAAAGTATTGGTATAGACCTTGACCCTGAAGGTCATGGCGTCAAGAAAGATCTCTTTGGAATCGTTGGACCTGTTATTGTCCCTCGCGGAACCGGAATAGCTCATGGTAACGGAGAGCATGTTGGTCAAGGGCCTTGTGAAGTCGTAAGTATAGTTTTCCGGAACGGTCCAGGTGAAGGAGTCCTGGTAAATGCCAACGGCCTTGGAGAAGGTCTGGGTGTGAACGGCCTCCAGCTTCGTGTTGACGATCCATTTGAGATAGGCGGTCACATCGCCGGTCTCGTCCTCGCTGTTGGAGTAGACGTTGGCGGTCCAGTGAAGCGTGTCGCCCGGGGCGGGGCGGTTCCAGGAGCCGTCCGCGTCCTTGGGGTTGGGGTACTTCTCAGTCCGCTCGATCCAGGCGATCCCCAGATCCCAGGCAGCCGAAGCTTGAAAACATATGGCAAGCGCGAAAATTGTGAGAAGCAGGCGTTTTTTCATCATTCTATTTCCTCAAAAGTTGCTTTCGTGATCCCGTTCGCGGGGCAGTTGAATTTGTAGATAGGCGTGGGGACGCAGTCCTTGGAGCGCGCTTGGAAGTAGAAGCCGAGCTCTTTTTCGTCCGACCTGACGTTGTGCAGAAAATAAGAGTTGAAGGGGCTGAAGCCTTTTTTCTTCAAACCGGAAACAGTGGGGGAGATCCTCATGGAGGCGCCCTCGCTGTCGCTAAGATCTATCTTCCAGACCGCCGTGTCGCCGCTTATGCGGCAGGCGAGTTTGGTGAGCGCTGTTTCGCGGTAATCGTTGGTGAAAGAAAAAGACTGAAGATACGTTTCGCCCTTGGCGTAACGGTAATTGAAACGCAGCTGATCCAGGACCAGCGACTTTCTTCCTTCGCCTTCGCCGACCGTTATGAAAAAGGTGTTGACGCCGTGCTTGCCCTTTTCGGCCTGGAACTTGGGATCGAAGCAGACGCCTCCTTCGGGATAGGCGAGTTCTTTCATCACTATGTTGGTAACGCCGATGAAGTATCCCCGGTCGGCGCAGCGGTAGATCCTGACTTTCGATCCTATGAGTTCCCGCCCGTTTTTGGAGTAGAGTTTGAAGCGCAGCCTTTTCGGCAGGTCGCTTATGAACCAGCCCTTGTATTCGCGGCCGTAAGCGTAAGCTTCCTCGGAGGGCTGTTTCCTTATGACGCCGGCCTGGCGGTTGGCTTCGTAAGCGGTAAGTTCGGAGAAGTGGGAATAGGGCGTGTAGCTGTCCCGCATCATGCAGCGCTTGCCAGGGGTGTCCATCCAGGCGCAGGGGATCTCTTCGCCGGTCACGTCGTTCAATTCCGGGCGGATGTTGAAGATGTAGGTGTCCGGGATCTGGAGCGAGTGGCCGAACTCATGGCAGAGCGCGCCGTAGCCCATATCGGAGAAGATCCCGTGGCCGTTCCACCAGAAGTTCATGCCGATCCAGTACCAGTCGAAACCCCTGTAATTGCCAAGGGGCCCCTGATCGTTGTAGATGACCGTCGTGGCAACGTCGGGATCTCCGGTGTAGCGCTTTTCTAAGAAATCCTCGTCCACGAAATAAAGCTTCTCCACCCTGATCCTGTCTATGATGCCGTAGGGCGACATGGGATAGACCGCCGCGGCGAAGCGCTTGTTGATCCACTCGAAGCAGTCGTTCATGCGGTCGAAGAAAGAGAGCTTCTCCGGGTCGGTGTAGCGCCGGAAGGTGTCGCGGAGAATGGGCACGCTGATTGGCAGCGCGTCCATGTAAACGCGAAGGCAATCGTTGGAGGGATTGCGGTCGACGAGCCCGCTTGGCGGAATGATCACAGCTACGAGAGTGTTGGTCAAGGGTTTGGTGAAATCGTAACGGTAATCACAGGGAACGGTCCAGCTGAAGCGGGATTCGTAAAAATCCTTTTCCTGGCCTTTTTCGATTTTCGTCTCGGCGCAGGTCTTTGTGTTCACGATCCACCGGACGGAAAAATCCTTAAGGTCGGGAAGCGTTCCGCCGTTCTGGTAGAGATGCGCGGTCCAGGTCAAGGAGTCTCCCGGCTTGGGACGGTTCGAGCTGCCTATGCTGCGCATTTGATTGGGATATCTGGGGCTTCTTTCCAGATACACTACGCCGAGGTCCCAGGCCTCATGTCCTTCCTCGATCCCGTATCCCCAGCCGATGTCCTTGGCGTTGCCAAAATTCGTAGTACCGTCTTCGCCGAGGGCGGAGAAGGTCAAGAGCAGAAAGGTGGAGAGAAGCAAGATCCTTAGCATATGAGAAGTCCCGATGTTAAATTTCTATTATCATTTTATCTAAATACAGGCATTAACTCCATGCGAAATGGAAGCCATCAAAAAATGCGCCGGCTTTTTGGTAAAATCTAGGTATGAAGATGAAAAAGTATTTTGTTCTCGCGGCCCTGCTGCTCTTTGGCCCTCTGGAAGCCTGTGCTCTCTGGGGGCTCGATTCCGTACAGAGCGCGGCCGGCGAGAAGGTCATAAGCGCCCTGACGATAGACCTGTCCGGCCTGAAATATTATCCCGCGCCCAAGGAGGCTCTGGCACCCCTCGACACGCTGGCCAAGGAAGCGACCAACCTTGACAAGAATATCTCCTGCTCGGAACTCGAGCCTTTCGTCGATTTTGTCGTGAGCAACGCTTACACCGGCCTGGCCTGGGAGCTGCCATGCTCGAACGGCGTCTTCGGCGCCATGGCGATCGGCGTCCTCACGAATTCCTTCGAGGAGAGAAAGGTCTTCTGTTCGCCCATTCTTCCCGATCACGCCGTCTATTCGACGCTGCGCTACAGCAAGGAGCTTTCCAGTAAGAGCAAGGCGATAGAAGAAAAGATGTTCTCCGCGCCGGAGGGTATCCTGACAAGGGATTACTCCCTGAACTACGACATCATCGCGCCGAACGAAACGTCGGGAGCCTACTATTGCTACACCAACACGAGGCTCTACGTCCAGGGAAACGTCAAGGGACATCGCGTCATGCTGACCGGGACCTTGATGGAAACGCCTTCCAGCATCAGCCAGAAGGGAGCCTTGATCGACGCCCAGTATCCCGGGCTGTATTTCTATTCCAGCGAAAAAGGCCTGACATTACCCGGCGCCGGCTGGATGGAGACGACCATGGACTACTACCGTTCCTTCACGGTAAGCGTAGAGCTCGACAAGGACCGCTACGCTTTCGCGACCATGTCCTGGCTCTCGGCCGGCTGGAAAGGGATAAACGTTTTGAGAACGCATCACATTTACGAAGTGCTGCGGGAGATCATAAAAGAGCTCCAGACTTACGGCGGTTCGGGACTGAACATTGGCGAACTGCAGAAGTGCGTTTCGGTGTGCGAAAGCTTGAGCGACGAGGAGATCGAATCCGAGTATAAGAAATACTGCGCGTTCTGCGAAAAGAAGGCGGGAAAATCTTTCGTGAGCGTCAATGTGGACGCTTACAAAAGGATCTTCAACAAAAAGGATCTTGAGGATCTGCCGAAGGAACTGCGCCGCGCCCTGGTCGTCCAGGAGAAAGTCAGGATCCTGAAGAACCATCCCACCTGGTCTAAGGCTGAATAATATGTTTGTCGATAAAGCGAAGATCCAAGTGACGGCCGGCGACGGCGGAAGAGGCTGCTGCAGCTTCTTCAGGGCCAAGCACAATCCCAAAGGCGGACCCGACGGAGGCGACGGCGGGGACGGCGGCAACGTCATCATGAGGGCCGACAGGAACCTGGCGACTCTCTGCGACTACATCTACCAGCCGCAGTACAAGGCAGGCAGGGGAGAGCACGGAAGCAGCAATCAGAAGCACGGCAGGAACGGCGAAGACGTGATCCTGAGAGTGCCTCTTGGCACCATGGTCTTCGACGACGAGAGCGAAGTGCTCTTGGCCGACCTTACGGAGGAAGGCCAGGAGATCGTGGTCGCCAAAGGCGGAGTGGGAGGTTTGGGCAACTCGCGTTTCAAGAGCAGCACGAACCAGGCGCCCCGCCGCGTGACTCCCGGGACAGTTGGGGAGAGCCGCACGCTTCTCCTTGAGCTGAAAGTAATGGCCGACATCGCTTTGGTGGGATATCCCAACGCCGGCAAATCGACTTTCATTTCCGCCGCCACGAAAGTGCATTCCAGGATCGCCAGCTATCCTTTCACAACGCTTGCACCCGTGCTCGGCATACTTGATTTCAAGGATTACAGCAAGGCTGTCATCGCGGACATTCCGGGGCTAATAGAAGGCGCGCACCGCAACGTCGGTTTGGGCCACGCTTTCTTAAAGCACGTCGAGAGATGCCGCGCGCTTTTGATAATCATCGACATGGGCGCCATGGACCAGCGCGATCCGAGGAACGACTACGCCGTGCTTTTGAACGAACTGGCGAGCTACGACGAGGAGCTGGCTGCCCGCGAAAAGATCGTGGTCGCGAACAAAATGGATCTGCCCGACGCCAAGGCCAACCTCGCGAAATTCAAGCGCAAATACAAAGGTTTGGAAGTCATTCCCATATCAGCCAAAGACGGCATCGGCATCGAGGACGTCGTCGACAAGATCCACGACGTTATTTTCAAAGACCAGAAATGATGAAGGGAACTAAGCACAAGTTCACCTACGACGGCGAAAAGGGAAGCGTCAGAGTCGACGTTTTTCTTTCCGACGCTTTGAAGACAGTTTCGCGCGCCCGCATCACCGCTCTCATAAAGGACGGCTGCCTGACAGTGGATGGCGAGAAAGTCCGTCCGGCTTTCAAGATCTCGGGCGGCGAGACGATCGCATTTTTCGAACCTTTGGAAACTAAGAGCGAACTGAAGCCCGTGGAGGGCGACCTTGACATCGCTTATGAAGACGAGCATCTTCTGATCGTCAACAAGCCCGCGGGCTTGACGGTGCATCCCGGAGCGGGAACGGAAAAAGAGGTGACGCTCGTGCAGCAGCTCGTCCATCGCTATCCTTTCCTCACCTCCGTGGGAGATCCCGAACGGCCAGGCATAGTGCATCGCCTCGACAAGGATACCAGCGGTCTCATCATGGTCGCGAAATCGGAAGCCGTGAGGCTGAAAATGCTTGAGATGTTTTCGGAAAGGAGCTTCACGAAAGAATACCGCGCACTGGTATTGGGCCTGCCGCAGAGAAGCCCCTTCGAGCTCGTCGACTACCTGGCCCGCAGCAACGCCGACCGCAAGAAAATGGCGGTCGTCATGAATCCCGAAAAAGGCCGGATCGCCATCACGAACGGGAAAGTTGTGAAGGCTTTCGCGACGACCGCCTCGGAACTCAGCCTCATCATCGAGACGGGCCGCACGCACCAGATCAGGGTGCAGCTCGCGCACATCGGGCATCCCGTGATAGGTGACGCCACCTACGGCAGAAGCGCCGCGAAACTGACGAAGCTTTGCCACGCGGAGCGCCAGATGCTGCATGCCTACAGATTGGAATTGGATCATCCCGTGACCGGGGAGCCTCTTTGCGTCACCGCGCCGCTTCCGGAGGACTATCAAAAAGTCCGGGAAGCGCTCGCCGAGCTCTGTTTTAAGAAAAGCGCCAAAAAGTGACATTAAGTCACCACTTCTCCGGATTTGCGCCAAAATGTCTCGTTTAGCCTGCTTTGGCTTTTTACTAAATCGCTTATATTTAGCTTGTTAAGTTTGGCACGATAATTGCTCTATATATTTACGCGTATTTAATATAGTAATCAAACAAAAGTGAGGTAAATATGAGCAAAAACAAAATCATCGGCATCGACCTTGGCACCACCAACTCCTGCGTCTGCGTCATGGAGGGCAACGAACCCAAAGTGATCGCGAACAGTGAAGGCGGACGCACGACTCCTTCTATCGTCGCTTACGACAAAGACGGCAACCGTCTCGTGGGTACGGTGGCCAAACGTCAGGCCGTTACCAATCCGGAAAACACGGTCTTCTCCATCAAGCGTTTCATGGGCCGCAAGTACAACGAAGTGACCGCTGACGAAAAGCAGGTCTCTTATCATGTCGTCGATCACAACGGCGGCGTGGCCGTGAAGCTCCAGGGCAAGGACTACACTCCTCCCGAGATCTCCGCTGTCATTCTGCAGAAGATGAAACAGACCGCCGAGGATTATCTGGGCGAAGAAGTGACGCAGGCCGTCATCACGGTTCCGGCTTACTTCAACGACGCTCAGCGCCAGGCCACCAAGGACGCGGG
>DFCM01000078.1:0-18005 GCA_002366995.1 bacterium UBP3_UBA3054
ATCGACGAGATCGACGCGGTCGGGCGCCACAGAGGCTCCGGACTTGGCAACGGCAACGACGAAAGGGAACAGACTCTGAACGCGCTTTTAGTCGGCATGGACGGCTTCGAGCAGAACGACGGCGTGATAATCATCGCCGCCACCAACAGGCCCGACGTGCTTGATCCGGCGCTTCTCCGTCCCGGCCGTTTCGACCGCCAGGTGATTCTGGACATTCCCGATCTCAAGGGGCGCGAGGCGATCCTCAAGGTCCATGCCAAGAAAGTCAAACTGGCAGCCGATGTCGATCTTTCGAGCGTCGCCAAGCAGACGCCCGGGCTTTCCGGCGCCGAGCTTGAGAACATCGTGAACGAAGCGGCCATCTGGGCCGCCAGGCAGAACCACGAGGAAGTCACCATGGCGGACTTCGAGGCCGCCAGGGACAAAGTCTGCTTCGGCAGGGAACGCAAGAGTCTTGCGCTAGACGAGAAGGATAGGAAGATCACGGCGGTCCACGAGAGCGGACACGCGATCGTCATGGCACTCTCTGAAAAGGGCGATCCTGTGCACAAGGTCACGATCATCCCGAGAGGCCAGGCTTTGGGCGCCACTTTCTCCATGCCTGAAAAAGACAGGATGCACCGCTCGAAAGCCGAGCTGGAAGACATTCTCGTTTCACTTTACGCCGGGCGTGTGGCCGAGGAGATCGTCTTCGGCGACATAACGGCGGGAGCCAGCAACGACATCAAGCGCGCCACGGAAATAGCGCGGCGCATGGTCTGCGAGTGGGGCATGAGCGACAAGCTCTCGCCCAGAGTCTACGGGCAGCGCGAGGAAACGCTTTTCCTCGGACGCGAAGTGAGCCGCCAGGTAGATTACAGCGACGAGACCGCGAATCTTATTGACAGCGAGATAAACGCCTTCATCCTGAAAGCGAAGAGCGAGGCGAAGCGGATCTTGACGGAACACCGCGAAGCCCTCGACAAACTTGCGGAAGCGCTTCTGAAATACGAGACCTTGGAAGGCTCCGAAGTGAAGGACATCATAGAGGGCAGGGAACTGGAACGCGAGAAAGCCGACCCGGACCCGGAAGCCAAACCTGAACCTGAAGAACCGGAGGGCGGGGGAGAGTAATGCGTTCCTTTAGCTGGCGGATAAAAGGAAAGGACATCAAGTTTGAATGTCCCCAAGTCGTCGGGATCTTAAATCTGACGCCGGATTCCTTTTACGCCTCCAGCCGCAGCGCGACCCCCGAAGAGGCTCTTTCAAGAGCGAAAAAAATGATAGATGACGGCGCCGACATGCTCGATATTGGCGCCGAATCGACGCGCCCTGGCTCCGCTCTCGTTGATGAGGCAGAGGAGGGGAGAAGGCTCTTCCCGGCGCTTGAAATGATAAGGAAAGCCCTGCCTGATGTGCTTGTTTCCATCGACACCAGAAGGGCGAATATCGCTGAAAAGGCGCTTGAACTAGGCGCTGACGTCATAAACGACGTCTCGGCGCTCAGCGATCCCGCGATGGCGCGTGTCGCCGCCAAATTTGGCGCTGGCTTCATACTGATGCACTCTCCCAGGGATCTTGCCAGCGGACAGAACGCGGAAATAAGCACAGCCGAAGTCAGAGCTTTCCTGGATGAGAAGACCGCGGAACTTGTGAAGGCCGGCCTTCCCGTCGACTGCGTCGTCTGGGACCCCGGTTTGGGATTCGGCAAGACGACGGACGCCAACTGGCGCCTCGCAAATGAAATTGACAAACTGAACGCTCCGGGCGGCCGTATTATGTTCGGCGCCTCGAGGAAGCGTTTCACCAGACCTGATCCCGCGCTCCCCGAAAGCGAAAGCAATTCCGGGCTGCAGGGGACGATCAGGGCGAACCGCGTCGCCGTAGAAAAGGGCGCTTTCCTTTTGAGGGTCCATGACGTTAGGGAAGCGCGAGATCTTTTGACGGAAGGAGAAGCGTATGCCTCCTGAAAAAGAGATCAGCACCTGGATCCTTTCGGCGGATTTCGATTATCCCGAATGCCTGCGCATCCTCAACGCCTACAAGGATCGCCGCAACATTACCGTCTGCCTTTCCGGCAAGGCGGTCAAGACCTGGCCCATCACAAGGTCCGCTATTTTGGCGGACGTTTTAGCTAGGCTTGAAAAACAGAAGATCGAATGGCTCTTCGAGGACATTCCCGAAGAGACTATGCGTTTCATCGATTTCACCAAAGAGCGCAGCGACACCATTACGGTCGCGAGGGTGGCCAGGGCCGGCAAGCGCAGGATCTACAACCTTATCGCGCGGACCGACCGTTTCCTGAAGATGCTGGTCTATCTCTTCAAGCTGATGCAGGACATCGTTTACTGGACGGTCTGCGGCCCCTTCATTCCGCACGGCTTCCGCTACGCCAGGACGCTCTACGAGATCACGAGCTGCGGCATGCGCTCCGTCGGCATCGTGCTTCTAGTCTCCTTCATCATGGGTCTTATTCTTGCTATGCAGGGCGGCGCGCAGCTGGAAAGGCTGGGCGCGGCCGTTATGGTCGCGAAGATCGTCGGTATGGTGACGGTGAGAGAGATTGGTCCGCTGCTTGCCTCGCTTCTGGTCACGGGCCGCTGCGGTTCCGCCATCACGGCGGAAATAGGCGCCATGGTGACGAGCGAGGAAATGGACGCTCTCAGAGCCATGGGCATCAGCATCACGAAGTATGTCGTGGTGCCGAAATTCGTGGCGTTGCTGATAATCCTGCCCTGCCTTACGCTTTTTGCCAACATCGTCTGCATCTACGGCTCTTACATTTTCTCCTACTACCAGCTGGGCGTCTCGACTTTCGACTACTTCAACCAGACGGTCTCCGGCATGCACGTTGGCGATGTTTTCAACGGCTTGGCCAAGAGTCTGGCTGACGCCGTCATCATCGCGTATATCGCCGTCTACCACGGGCTCACCACCAAGGGCGGCGCCGAGGGCATCGGCAGCTCCACTACGAGAAGCGTGGTCGTGACGATCATCTGGATCGCGCTGGCGCACCTTTTCTTCACGATACTTTTCTACTACAACCGCTGAAATGGAACAAAACGAGAACATAATCGAAGTCAGCAATCTGAAGCTTAGCTTCGACGACAGGGTGATCCTGGACGGCATCAGCTTTCAGGTGAAGCCCAAGTCGATCTTCGTCATTTTGGGCGGCAGCGGCAGCGGCAAGACGACGATCCTGAGAAACCTCCTGGGACTGATCAAACCGGATTCCGGCAATATAAGGATCTTCGGCACGAATATCGTCGGGCTAAGCGACGACGAACTGTACGGCGTGAGGAAAAGGATCGGCATGGTCTTCCAGGGCGGCGCGCTCTTCAACTCCATGACGCTGGGCGAGAACGTGGCGCTGCCGCTGGAGGAATACACGACGTATCCGTCTTCCGTCATCGACTCGATCGTAGACTGGAACCTGAACCTGGTCGATCTTCTCCACGCGAAGCATCTTCTGCCGGCGCAATTGTCCGGCGGCATGAAGAAGCGCGCCTCCATCGCGAGGGCGCTCTCCATGAACCCCGAAATGCTCTTTTTCGACGAGCATACGACCGGCCTCGACCCCGTCATGGCGGCGGAATTGGACGAGATCATTCTGCGCCTCAAAAGGGAACTCGACATCACGGTGGTGGTGGTGACGCACGACATGACCAGCATAAGAAGGATCGCCGACTGCGGCATCATGCTTTACGACGGACACATCATCACGCGCGGCACGCTTGCCGAAATGGAGGCGAGCACCGACATCAGGGCGATAGAATTTTTCCGCAATCACGAAGCAAAGGAAAAGGAGAAAATAAATGGCGATAAGTAGTTCGGACAAAATCAAAGCGATCATTTTCCTTATAGTGAGCGCTTTACTTATGGTCGTCATCATCCTTTCACTGGTGGGCACCCAGTGGATGAAGCAGAAGGACCATTACTACATCGAGTTTTCCGAAAGCTTGGGCGGCTTGTCGACGGGCTCGTCGGTAAGGTTCCACGGCATCAAGGTCGGCAAGGTCGTCAAGATGAACATCGACCTTCAGAACCAGATGGGTCTTATCGAGGTGGAAGTGGTGAAGAACACGCCGGTCAAGACTGACAGTATCGCGACCATCGAGGTCGAGTCCTTTGTGACCGGCACGAGGTACGTGCAGATAACGCCTGGCTCCGTGGGCGCCGATCTTCTGCCGCCCAACGATCCGGACGTCAAGATCGCCTGCCTGAAATCCGGCTTCCAGAAATTCGCCGGCAATATCGTGAACTTAGGTTCCCAGGCGCCCATGCTTGTCACCAACATCACCGCCATGTTCAGCCAGGGGAACGCCCAGGCTGTTTCCGAGATAGTCCAAAACCAGGTGCCCGTGCTTTTGGACCACGTCAACGCCTTCTTCGCCTCGCAAAACGCCCTGATGGTCTCCTCGATACTTGTGAGAGTCGACGCCCTCATACTGACGAACAGCCAGGCGTTGACGCAGGCTATCGCCGGCTTCAATTCCACCATAACGTCCGTCAACGCCATGGTCGAGGAGAACAGGGAAGTGACCAGGGAACTTTTGAAAAATTTGAGCAGCGCTTCCAAAACGGCGGACGGGCTGCTCTCGGAGAACAGGCTTTTGATCTCCAACATTCTCGTCAAGACCGGAACAAGCCTGGACGAACTGAAAGACATCATGAACGAAAACAGGCAGCCGCTGAGGGAGAGCCTGGAAAAGATCAGCAACTCCGCCGGTCTCGTGGAGGAATTCGTCTCCGAACTTAAAAACCAGCCTTCAATGCTTATCTACGGTAAAGAACCTCAAAAGGAGGATTGGATCGATGAAGAATAAATCTTGGCTTATTGTTTGCGCGCTGCTTGCTTTGTCAGGCTGCGCCACAAATGCGCCGAAGACGACCGTGTATACCCTGGAACTTGACAAGTTCGAGGATACGGTGGTCGAGGAATCGCTGCCAGTCGCGGTCTTAATAGAGAACTGCGGCGTGAGGGAGGCCTACAAGACCAAGGCCCTGATCGCTTCGCCGGCTCCCTACGAGCTTACGAAAAGGGCGAACGCCGAGTGGGCGGAGTCTGCCGGAACACTTCTGAATTCGACGATCCAGAGCTACCTTGCCCCGCGCTGCGACAAGGTCCTGCCGCCCGATTGGAAAGCGAAGGTCGCCTACGACTGTTCCATCCTCGTTTACCTTGAGGCGATGACTCAGGTGAAGCGCGGGAAGAACTGGTTCGCGGTCTTAAGGCTCTCTTACGAGGTGCTTCCCAAGAAGGGGGGGGCCGCAATGTTTTCAGGCCGTTTCGACAAGGCCGTGCCGGTCGCGGACGGGGATCTGAACAACTACGTCATGACGCAGAGCGCGCTGGCTAAAGAATGGCTGGACGGACTCTTAGCCAGGCTGAAAAAGGCCGGGGAGTGAATCGTTGCCTCGGTGCATGAAACTTGCTATAATTCGCGTTAAAATATAAATCCACATATTAATTTCACCAACTTCATTTAAGGAGTTACTATGAGCGTTCCCAGCGAACTTTACTACACCAAAGACCATGAATGGGTCAAAGTCGAAGACGGCAAAGCCACCATCGGCATCACCGATTTCGCCCAGCACGAACTCGGCGACATCACCTATGTCGAGCTCCCGAAGCCGGAAACGACTTTATCGAAAGGCAACGAAGTCGCGACCATCGAGTCCGTCAAGGCCGCCAGCGACGTCTATTCGCCCATCACCGGCACCGTCGACGAAGTCAACGAATCCCTCGACGCTTCCCCGGACGTCATCAACACCGACCCCTACGGCGAAGGCTGGATCTGCACCTTAAAGGACATCGTCGCCGACGATCTCAACACCCTCATGAACGCTGAACAATACGAGGCCTTCTTAAAGGAAGAGAAGTAAAACTATGTCTAACTACGGATTTGTGCCTCATGGCAGCGAAGACTTAGCCGAGATGCTCAAAACAGTCGGAGTGAAAAGCGTGGAAGATCTCTACGCCGCCATCCCGGAGGAATTGAGGATCAAGAAGCTGGCCCTGCCCGAAGGTATTTCAGAATACGAAGTCCAAAAGAGACTTTCGGCGCTTTCCAAACGCAACGATTCCAATCTCGTCTGCTTCATGGGAGGCGGTTTTTACGATCATTTCATTCCCGCCGCGGCCGACGCCATCGCTTCCCGCGGTGAATTCACGACCTGCTACACGCCGTATCAGCCCGAAGTCGCGCAGGGAACGCTGCAGACGATGTTCGAATACCAGAGCGGCATGTGCCGCCTGACAGGACTGGAAGTCTCCAACGCTTCCGTCTACGACGGCGGTTCCGCGGTCTTCGAAGCGGCGGCCATGAGCTACCGCGTGACAGGAAGACGCCGTTTCCTGGTCGACGGTACGATCAATCCCATCTACCGCAACATGCTTGAGAGCTACGCCGCCAACATGAATTTCGAGTTCTGCGAGATCAAGGGCAAGGACGGCAAGGCTGACAAAGAGGCGATCAAAGCGGCCCTCGACAAGACGGTCGCGGCGGTCATTCTTCAGAACCCCTCTTTCTTCGGCTGCGTGGACGATTACACGGACACGGCTCAGGCTGCCCACGAAGCGGGCGCTCTCTGCGTCATGATCTGCTACCCCTTGTCTCTGGCTTACCTGAAGACGCCCGGCGAAATGGGCGTTGACATCGCGGTCGGCGACGCCCAGAGCCTTGGCCTTCCCTTAGGTTTCGGCGGTCCGTATCTCGGTTTCATGGTGACGACCCTGAAGCTGGCCCGCAAGATGCCAGGCCGCATCTGCGGCGAAACGCACGACAAGGACGGCAACCGCGGTTTCGTTCTGACCTTGCAGGCCAGGGAACAGCACATCAGAAGGGAAAAGGCCACTTCGAACATCTGCTCCAACCAGAACCTCTGCGCCATCACGGCCACCATTTATTTGGCGCTGATGGGCAAGGAGGGCCTCTACGAGGCCGCGGAGAGCAGCGCGAAGAACGCCGCCTACGCCCTTGACAAGCTGACTTCCGTTCCCGGTGTTTCCGCCACTTTCTCTTCGCCTGTTTTCAACGAGTTTGCCGTGACGCTGCCTTGCTGCGCCGGCAAAGTCTGCGAAAAACTTCTTGAGAAAGGATTCGCCGGCGGCATCCCGCTCGGCCGTTTCTTCGAAGGCATGGGCAATGTGCTCTTGGTCGCCTGCACTGAAAAGCGCACCAAAGCCGAGATCGACGCCTTTGCTGAAGCTCTTAAAAGCGCTATTGAGGAGGTAAAATAATGAAACTTATCTATGAAGAATCCACGCCCAAAAGACGCGGCGTCATTCCTCCCAAAAGCGGCATAGAGTGCCAGACAAAAGTTCCCGAATCTCTCCGCAGAAAAGAGAAAGCTCCTCTGCCGGAAGTAAGTGAACTGGACGTCGTCCGTCACTACACGAACCTCAGCCGTCTGAACTATTCCGTCGACACGAACTTCTATCCCTTGGGATCCTGCACGATGAAGTACAATCCCAAAGTGAACGAGCAGATAGCGAGACTGGAAGGCTTCACTTCTTTGCATCCTTATCTTTCCCTGGTCCCCGGCGGACCTGAAAAAGTCCAGGGCGCCCTGGAAACGATCTATGAGACCGAGCAGAAACTCTGCGAGATCACCGGCATGAAGGCTGTAACGCTCCAGCCTTTCGCCGGCGCCAACGGCGAGTTCACGGGCGTCATGCTCATCGCCGCATACCACAAGGATAGGGGAGACGTGAAGAGAAGACGCATGCTCATCCCTGACAGCGCTCACGGCACGAACCCCGCCTCCGCTATGATGGCCGGTTTCGAGATCACGCCGATCCCCTCGGATCCCAAGGGCTGGGTCGATCTCAAGGCTCTGGAAGAAGCTCTGGGCGACGACGTCGCGGGCTTGATGCTCACGGCTCCGAACACGGTCGGCCTCTTCGACAGTAACGTCGGCAAGATCAGCGAAATGGTCCACAAGGCCGGTGGCCTCATGTACTATGACGGCGCGAACCTGAACGCCATCATGGGCCACGCCAGGCCGGGCGACCTCGGCTTCGACGTCGTGCACCTCAACATGCACAAGACCTTCTCGACGCCTCACGGCGGCGGCGGCCCCGGCGCGGGCGCGGTCGGCGTGAAAGAGCAGCTGGTCCCGTTCCTTCCGACTCCCAGAGTCACCAAGAAAGCGGACGGCACCTTCGAGGTCGGCGTCGCCGACTCAACGAAGAGCATGGGCCACATCGCGCCCTTCTTCGGCAACTTCTGCGTCATGCTGAAGGCTTACGCCTACATGCTGCAGCTGGGCGCCGAAGGCATCAGGGAAGCGGCCGGGCTCGCGGTCTTGAACGCCAACTATCTGAAAGCCAAACTTCAGGACACTTACAAGTTCCCCTTCGCCGATCAGATCTGCATGCACGAGTGCGTCTGCACTTCCGAATGGCAGCTTGAGAAGTCTCACGTCAATACGCTCGACATCGCCAAGATGCTGCTTGACAGAGGCTATCACGCCCCGACTGTCTACTTCCCCCTGATCGTCCACGAGGCCATCATGATCGAGCCTACGGAAACGGAATCCAAGGAAACTCTTGACGCCTTCGTGGAATCCATGAAGGAGATCGCCAAGATCACGGAAACGGATCCCGAGGCCTGCCACCGCGCTCCCGAAAGGACGCCCATCGGAAGGATGGACGAAGTGGCGGCTGCCAAGAACATGATCCTGAAAGCCTAAAAGTCCCATGGCAGTACGCAAGAGTAAAACGGAAGAAAGCTTCAGGCCCGAGGATTTCCTCAAAAAGCTGGAAGCCAACGAAACCGGCAATTTCTACGTATTGCTGGGCGAAGATCACACGCGCGCGGAGCAGCTCCTAGAGACGCTTCGCGCGCGTCTCGTTCCTCCGGGCATGGAGGATTTCTCCCTTGAGACCATAACCGTCGACAAGGAGAAGAACGGGGCCGGCGAGATCATCGGCGCGGCGGAGACGATCCCCTTCATGGGAGGATACCGCCTTGTCATAGTCCGCCACGGCGAAGAGCTCGACTCCGAGGCTCTGGAAGCGCTTTCCGAATACGCTCAGGAGACCTTTGAAAAAAAGCGCCCCGACATGCTCCTCATTATCGTGATGAGCGCGCTGGACAAGCGCCTCAAATTTACCAAGACGATCCAGAAGCTCGGCGCCATAATAGACTGCGAGCCCGAGCCGATCAGAGACCTTAGGGAATATGCTAAGAAGCATTTCAACAAGACTCTGACGCCGGACGGCGAAAGGGCTTTCTCCGAGATCGTCGGCTCCGACACAAGGAAAGTGGCGGCGGAAATGGAGAAAGTCAGCCTTTACACCGGCGACCGTGAGGAGATCACGGAAGCGGACGTCATGGCCATCTGCGCCGACTCCAACATCCAGGACGAATGGGAGCTGAGAAACTGCCTTCTTTCTGGCAGCATGGAGGGAACGCTCTCCGCTCTCAGAAACCTCCGCTTCGATCCAAGCGGCAGCGAAGAGGGGATCTTCGCGAAGCTGACTTACATAATGAGCGACCTTCCAGTCATCGCGGAGGCCGCCAAAAGAGGGGACATGCGCGCCGCAAGAGTTTTCCCGGGCAATCCCCGCTATTACGCGATGAAGAATTTTTTGAGCGAACTTCCCGTTGAGAAGCAAAGGAAGATACTGTCCTTTATGATGTACCAGATGATCGCTTTCCGCGGCAGCAATCTTCCCAAAGATATAATGAACGACTTAGCCTGCATTTCACTGATTTTATAATTGATTTATGAGAACTAAGATCGAGAAACTTTTCTATCTTCTCAGGTTGGCGGCCGACATCGTCATCGTGCACATCGCATTTTTCTTAGGCTACCACACCTACATGGGGTTCGGTTTTTCGAACAAATACCTTGCTGAAAACATGCGCAGCACGGTCTACTATCTGCCTGACAAGTCGCACTGCTACCTTACCCTGGCGATAGTCTTCTCGTTCATACTGGTTGCCTACAACGTTCTTCGCAAGTATTACCGCGGCGACAACAGCATATTGAACGTCAAGGAATACCAGCACATCATATCCTCTTACATTTTCGCCGCCGTTTTCACCTGCGCCTTCTATTTCGTCTACTACATCTATCTGAACAGCATGGAGCACAGCTTCACCGACAAGCTGTTTTCCCGCCGTATCTTCTGCTATTCCTTCGCCTACGCTTTCATCATGGTCGTCTGTTTCCGCGCGACCATGAACTGGCTGATCAGCAAGATGCACAAGAAGGGCATCTTTGTGAGGAACTGCCTTATATTGGGCGCCGGCAACAACGGAAAACTGGTGGCCCGCCGCCTCATGCGCCACACCTCTCATCATTATCTTCCCGTCTGCTATCTTGACGATTTTATTTCCAAAGGAACGGAAGTTGAAGTTGAGAAGAACGGTTTCAAACTGAAAGTGGAAGGGACTTGCGACGATCTTGAGCGCCTTATCAAGGAGCTTGACATTACCTCCGTCTTTTTCTGCATGAGCGAAGCGCCGGCCGAGAAGATCTTCTCGGTAATGGATCTTTGCTACAACCTTAATGTGCCGTTCTACTTCACTCCGAGGCTGTACACCATTCCGCAGGTGATAAGGGGCTACGAGATAGCCGGTATTTTCGTGCTCAGCATCATTCACGACTTCAGGGTCTCCTGGTACTACAATTTCATAAAGAGAGCCTTCGACATCACGCTTTCCATTCTGCTGCTTATTCCCGGCCTGCCTGTAATGCTGCTGACAGCGTTGGCCATCAAGCTTGACAGCAAGGGCCCGGTCTTTTTCTCCCAGGAGCGCGTGGGTTTGAACGGCAAGAAGTTCATCATGTACAAATTCCGCTCCATGAAGACGGAGGCGAGCGGTTCGGAGCTTAAGCCCCAGAGCGGACGCGACCCGAGAATAACGCGAGTAGGGCATTTCCTAAGGCTGACGAGCCTGGACGAGCTTCCGCAGGTGCTCAACGTCCTCAAGGGCGACATGTCTTTCGTCGGTCCCAGGCCCGAGATGACGTTCATCGTCGAAACTTACGACAAGTGGCAGCAGCTAAGATTGAAGGTCAAGCCCGGCATCACGGGCCTTTGGCAGATCAGCGCCGAGCGCAACCTTCCCATCCACGAGAACCTTGACTACGACATGTATTACCTGCAGGAGCGCTCTTTGCTTCTCGACGTTGTCATAATCTTCAAGACTTTCTTTTTCATCGCCCGCGGTATCTGATGCTTCAAAAATTGAGAAAAATTTCGGCCGCGGCGCTTTTCATTATCTCCTTCTGCGCGATCTGGCCGGCGGCCTTCGAATTGGCGCCGCTTGACCCGGCGTACTGTTTCGCGTACGCCATTCTGCTTTTTTTCGTTTTTGCCGCGGCTTATTACGTTCCAAAAAAGGCGCTCTATATACTCGCTTTCATTCTGCCGTTTTCAGCCGCTCCCAGCAGACTGCTCAACATCGGCGCCCATCAGCCGATAGTCTTCTTCGCGCTGATCTTCTCCCTCGGTTACTGGGCCAACAGGCTCGTTACGGGAAAAACTTCCAACGTCGACAAATGTTTCAAGCTTCCGCTGCTTCTTTTGTTCATGGTCGGAATTTCCTCGGCTGCCTGGACTGTGGCGCGCTACGAAGGGCTGTTCACCAGTTTCAAAACGCCGTTCTTTTATGACCGCGTGATCAATACGGACGGCAGGACCGCTTCCGAAGCGGCCAGGATAACGCTCTTTTACTGTTTTCTCTTTCTGATGTTCCCGGCGCTTATCTGGACCGTCTCTTCCATTTTCTCCGAACTGAAAGATAGAGAGGAAAGAAAGGCGTATCTTAAGAGAATCGTTTACGCCGTCACGCTCGGCCTCTGGCCCGTTCTCGCGCTGTCTTTCCTTCAGCACAGGGGCTCGTACCTTCCCAAGGCTTTTCTGGACGCCGGCTGGCTGGAAGCCGGAAGGATCTCCGGCGGCATGTCGGACCCGAACGCGCTCGGCCTCACGATAGCCCTGTACATTCCCGTTGCCCTTTACTTCGTCTGGACGGGAAAGATCCTTGACAAGATCGTTTTGGGAGCGACTGTCTGCGTTTCCTTCGTCGCCATGACGTATTCCGGTTCGCGCTCGTCGCTGCTCTTCCTTTTCCTCTTCGCCTTCTTCTTCCTTGCCGCGCTTTTCCTCGATTACATAAAGAACCACAAGCCCACTTTGATCCAGATCCTCGGCGCCGCCGGGATATTGCTTCTGCTTTTGGTCTTCCTTGTTTCCACGCCCAAGCTGAAGCTCGATCCGCATTCCAAAAATCCAGCGGTCGCGCGCATCGCGAAACAACTGCGCCGTCTCGACCATGAGCAGGGAGTGACTATTACCGACCGCCGCGAACTTCAATGGAAACAGGCCTGGCGCATCTGGAAGGAATATCCCGTAGGCGGCGTAGGCCTGGGAGCCTTCCCTCTGGAAGTCGTGAACTACAACAGGGAAGCAGGCGACGAAACGCCCATGGACAATCCCTGGAACCAATATCTGACCTGGGGAGTGGAGCTGGGCTTTGTCGGCATGGCGGTCTTCATCTGGTTCATCTTCCTGCTTTTCAAAAAGGCCTTTGAAAGCGAGAAAGACAGGAAGTTCCTCCTTCTGTCCTCGGTCCTTTTGTCTTTCATGGTGATCTCGTTTTTCGGGGCGCATCTCAACGCCCCGGAAGCCGCGGCCATTACCGCGTTGATACTGGCGGTCTTCATTTCCGACCTTAAGGAAGGCGACAGGGGGCCTCTGCGTTTCAGAACGCTTCTGCTTTCTTTCCTTCTGCTCGTCCTTTTCAACGCCGCCTACGCTTACGGCGTCTTCGGCAAACTGGGCGGCGAGGAACGCCGCCAAAGGTTCGATCTTTCGAGCGATTTCGGCTTCTACAATAAGGAGCGATGGATGGGCAACGCCTTCACGTTCAGGTGGAGCGCCCCTAAAGGCGGCATGCTGATAGAAGTTCCGGAAACCAATAGCGTCCTCAAATTAAGGATCGCCGCAGTAAGGGAGGAGCCCGTTTCCGTCACCTTCTGGTACGACGGCGAATTCCTCGACACCATCAATCTCACGGATTCAAGCTGGCAGGAGATCAAACTCAACATCTTCCCGTGGCTCTCACATAGATCGCTTCTTTGCTTTGCCGTGAACAAACCCTGGAAGCCGGAAGGTGAGAGCCGCAGTCTCGGCTTAGCCTTCGCGACCGACTACGAATTCACAAACGAATTCCACAGGCAGGCCCAGGGCGCCATCGGCGTGGAAGACACAAGATTCGGCAGAGTGGTGGTCATCAACCGGGGATTCTCCTGGCAGCCTTCGCTGCCCAGCACCAAGGTCCATCTCGACTTTGAGATGCCGCTTGCCAAACCTCTCGAGCCCAAGACTCAGGAATACACGCTCTACCTGGGCAAAAACGTTCTCCATGAATTCACGCTTCCCTTCGACGGGCAGTCCCACATGCTGGAAGTTGATCTTCCGGAAGGCGACCGCGAGGCCCTCTCTCTCAGAGCCAAGAAGCTTCTGCCTTACAAGATCCAGAATCAAAAGGAAATGAGCAAGGTCGGCGCCCGCGTCAGGGCCATAGGAGATTTCTGATGCTGTATATCGTAGCGACGCCTTTAGGCAATCTTGAAGACCTTACTCCCAGAGCCCTCAGGATCTTCCGGGAAGTTGACGCCATCGCGGCCGAGGACACCCGCCACACGATCCAGCTCCTGAGCCACTTCAACATCTCAAAGCCGCTTTTCGCTTTCCATCAGCACAACGAGCGTGAAGCGACGGAACAGCTGATAGAAAAGCTGACGAGGGGAGAGAACATCGCCCTCGTCTCCGACGCCGGCTACCCCTGCGTTTCCGACGCCGGGAGCTATCTTACGCAGACTCTCCGCGACAGGAACATTCCCTACACCTGCCTGCCGGGCGCCTGCGCAGTGGACCTTGCCCTCGTTCTTTCCGGGCTGCCGACCGAGACCTACGCCTTCCTGGGCTTCCTTCCCAGAGAGGGCAAGGAAAGGGAACGCGCCTTCGCGAAGATCGCCAAAAGCGAAGATACTGTTGTGGTTTATGAAAGTCCTTTGAGGATCATCAAACTCATAAAAGATCTCAAACCTTATATAAAGGAAAGAAGGATCGCCCTCGTGAGGGAAATGACCAAGATCCATGAGGAATGCGTCAGAGGCTTGGCGGAAGAAGTCATAACGGAACTTGAAGCGAGAGCGGAAGTGAAAGGGGAGTGCGTTCTCGTTATAGAAGGCAGGAAAGAAGAAGTCCAGGAGCAGACCGGAAACATAGAAGACGCCGTCAGAAAAGTTCTTCTTCTGAAAAAGAAAGCCGACCTTTCGCTTTCCCAGTCCGCCCAGGCGGTCTCCCTCATCACGGGGCACAACAGGAAAGAACTCTACAAACTCGCCCTGGAACAGGAAGAATGAGCGAAGAAACGATCATAGAGAACGACAAGCTCTTCCAGCCTGAAACTGGCATCGTCGTTAAAATCAGCCCTGACGGCAGGGCGACGGTCCGCCTCTCCCGCACAAAAGCCTGCGAATTCTGCGGACAGTGCTCCGTTTCCGTAGAAGACGGCATGATGGAGCTCACCGCCGATATCCCGGAAGGCGAATCTATCAGCGTCAACGACAAAGTTCGGATCGACAAAAAGCCAAAAGTTCAAACGAGAGCCATCCTGCTTCTCCTCCTGCTGCCTCTTATAGGCCTGCTTCTCGGAGCAGGCATAGGACATCTCGCCTTTTCCCCTAAAGAGCCCATGATAGCCCTCACAGCGCTTCTGGGCCTAACTCTGGCCTTCGTCATCTCCACTATATTAATAAGAAGAAACAAATGGCACAAAGGCGCCGGCCTAACCCTCAAAAAACTATGAAAATCCATTTTCTTCTTCTTGTCATTACGGCGCATCTTTCCGCCTTGTTTTCCTCCTGTCAAAAGCAGGGGACATCGTCCGGATCCCAAGAACCGCCAAAAGAGATCTCACATCCTCTGAAAGTCATATCTGATGAGGATTTTCTGAATAATAAAGGCGTTTTCTATCTATACTACTTTATCCCTGATAGCGTTTTTGAAAGGATGAAGGGAAGATCTTTTCCTGAAGGGTGCGAGATAAGCAAAGAAGATCTTATCTATCTGAAAGTAAAGCACTACGGTTTCGACGGCGAAGTGCACGTAGGTGAACTGGTCGTCAGCAGAAAGATGAGCAATGTCGTATCTGACATCTTTACCGACCTTTTCAATATCAAATACCCCATCGAAAAAATCAGGCTGATCGACGAATACGACGCCGACGACGAGGCCAGCATGAAAGACAACAACACATCTGCTTTCTGCTACCGCAAGATCGCAGGCTCGGAAAAACTTTCCATGCACGCCCAGGGCCTTGCAATCGACATCAATCCCCTCTATAATCCTTGCGTTTCCTACAAGGACGGCAAGGTATCAAAAGTTGAACCAAAAGAAGGCGAGCAGTACATCGAACGTGATCCCTCTGATCCCAGACGCATAAAAAGGGACGATCCTTGCTATAGGATCTTCATAGACTACGGCTTCACTTGGGGCGGCGACTGGAAGACAAAAAAGGACTACCAGCATTTCGAATATTCGAAATAACGCCTAGTTTGGCATTTTTATCCCTTATGGTATAATAAAATATTAAACAAAAAATAAGGGATAAAAATGAGTAAAGTGAAAAGAGTAGCGGTCATCCCGGGCGACGGGACAGGACCGGAAGTCATAGGCGAGGGCTTGAAGGTCATTAAGGCCGTTTTGCCCAGCTGCGGCTGCGACATCGAGTTCAAGCATTTCGATTTCGGCGGCGAAAGGTACATGCGCACCGGCGAGACTCTGCCCGAGGGCGCAATAGAGGAACTGAAGACTTTCGACGCCATCTATCTCGGCGCGATCGGGCATCCCGACATCAAGCCCGGCATCCTTGAGAAAGGCATTCTTTTGAAGCTCAGGTTCGAGCTGGACCAGTATATCAACTTAAGGCCGGTCCGTCTTTTCCCGGGCGTCGAGACGCCCCTTAAAGGCAAAGGCCCGGAGGACATCGACTACACCGTGGTCCGCGAGAATTCCGGCGACGTTTACACAGGCATGGGCGGGGCGATGATGGTTGGCACTCCTGACGAGGTTGCGACTCAGGTCATGGCTTACTCCAGGAAACAGGTCGACCGCTGTTTGCGCTACGCCTTCGAGTACGCCAGGAAGTACGGCAAGGCGGCCAGGGGCAAAGCGGACAAGAGCAAACTCGCCCTGGTCGGCAAGTCCAACGTTTTGACCTACGTCTTCGACATGTGGAACAGGGCTTTTGCCGAGATCGGCGAAGAGTATCCTGACATCAAGCGCGAATATTACCACGTGGACGCCACGACGCTCTATCAGGTGGCGAGCCCCGAGATGTTCGACGTGGTGGTCACCACTAACTTGTTCGGCGACATCATAACCGACCTGGCGGCCATCACCCAGGGCGGTCTGGGCGTTGCGGCGGGCGGCAATCTGAATCCGGAAGGCGTTTCGATGTTCGAGCCCATCGGCGGCACGGCCCCCATGTGGACAGGCCAAAACAAGATCAACCCCTTGGCGGCCATCTGGTCCGGCGCGATGCTTCTGCAGAGCCTCGGCGAAGAGAAAGCCGGCGACGCCATCGTCGAGGCGATAGGGGACACCACGCCGAAGATGAAGAGCATGGCCGCGGGACAAATGGGATACAGCACCACGGAAGTGGGCGACCTTGTCGCGGAAGCGGCTTTGAAGAGATTAAAATAAGGAGGAAATAAATGAAGAGAGTTGCAATTGCCGGCGCTACGGGCGCCGTGGGAACCGAAATGCTGAAGACGCTGGAAAAGAGAAATTTTCCCGTGTCCAGCCTCAAACTTTTGGCTTCCGAGCGTTCCGTGGGACGCAAATTGGTTTTTAAAGGCAAAGAGATAGCGGTGGAATTGCTGCGCCCCGAGGCTTTTGACGATGTCGATATCGTTCTGTCCTCGACTTCGGGAACGCTTTCCAAGCAGTTCTCTCCGGCGGCGGTCGAGAGAGGCGCGGTGGTCGTTGACAACACCTCCGCCTTCAGAATGGATCCCAAGGTGCCGCTGGTCGTTCCGGAAGTGAACCCCGAGGACATCAAGTGGCACAACGGCATCATCGCGAATCCGAACTGCTCCACCATCATCGCCAACGTTCCTTTGTTCCCGATCTACAAGAAATTCGGCCTGAAGAGATTCGTCTCCTGCACGTATCAGGCGGTCTCCGGCGCCGGCGCCTGGGGCATCGAGGAGCTCAGGGAACAGACGAAGGCCTATCTCGCGGGCGAACCGATCGTCAAGAACAAATTCCCGCATCAGATCGCCTTCAACGTCTTTTCGCACAATTCGGCCATCGGGCCGGATGGCTTCAACGAGGAAGAGGCCAAGATGATCAGGGAGACCAGGAAGATCTTCCACGACGATTCCATTACGATCAGCGCGACCTGCGTCCGCGTCCCGGTCTTCCGGGCGCACACGGAAGCGCTGCACTGCGAGCTGGGCACCAAGGCCACTCCGGATGAGATCAGGGAAGTCCTTTCCACGGCTCCAGGCGTCAAGATAATCGACGACGTTCCGAACAACCACTTCCCGATGCCCATCGAATCCACCGAGGAATACGAGGTGAGAGTGGGCCGCATAAGGGAGGACTATCTCTTCCCCAACGGAATAGCGATGCTCGTTTCCGGCGACCAGCTGCTTAAGGGCGCGGCCCTGAACGCTGTGCAGATCGCCGAATTGCTTTTGAATCTTTAACCAACACACAAGGTAAAAATTATGCAGGAAACCAATGCTTTAACGACCGCGGGCGCCAATCTTAGGGCCCTCGTCGACATCCCCGGCGCTCCCGGCTGGGTCGACATGCTCGTTTTGATCCTGGGACTGATCTTCGCGACGATCATCATCAACTTGATCATTACGCTGATCGGCAACCTCATCTCCAGCTTCAAGCCCCACAAGAGAACGGTCATCTCGCTCGTCGTGGTAGTCTTCCACGTCCTGATGTGGCTGATCTTCATCACGGTCTGCATGAC
>DFCM01000078.1:18153-34382 GCA_002366995.1 bacterium UBP3_UBA3054
TCCTTAGGCATTGCTCTTAAGGATTCCATCGCCAGCCTGATGGCCGGCATCACGCTTATCGTGGGTGAAGTCTTCGTGATCGGCGACGTCATCAACGTGGCCGGCGTGGAAGGCGAGGTGGAGGAGATCACGATCCGCTATACCAAACTTTTGGCGGGGGGCGAGAGGATCTACGTCCCGAACCTTTCCATCGTCAACTCGATCGTCGTTTTGAAGAAGTCCGTGAGACTTCCCAAGGCGCAGGCGTAACACTGGGCGGGCATGGCCGAGATAATTCGCAACAGCTTCAGTTGGTCTTTCAGTCAGGCCAAGGATTTCTCGGCCTGCCCGCGCCGGCATTACTGGCAAAGGTACGGTTCCTGGGGCGGATGGGAGGACATGGCTCCCAAGGGAGTTAAGGCCGCCTACCGCCTCAAGCAGATGAAGAACCGCTTCGCGCTTTCCGGCATCGCGGTGGATCTCGCCGTGAAAGCAGCGATACAGTCTGTTTCCCAGGGGAAAGAGACTACTTTGGAGGAAGCGCTCGATCTGGCCACCACTTATCTCAGGAGAGCCTGGATCGAACACATGGAAGGACGCTGGCAGGTGAATCCCAAGCGTTACACCTGCATAAAGGAGATCTACTACGGGGAGTTTTCCCCGGACGACGCTGCGGAACGGATGATGTGGGCCGCGGGCATAAAGGAGAAAGTCGGGCTATGCCTCGAGAATTTTTACGGGATGGTATTGCCGAAGATCCGGCAGTATCTCGCGAAGGGGAACCTAGTCGCTTTTTCCGAGACGGATTTTTTTGAGAAGGAAAGTTTCACTCTGGGCGGAATAAAGATCTACGCTTCGCCGGACACGGTGATACAGTTTGACGACAAGCTTGTCATCTTAGACTGGAAGACCGGCCGGCCTCGGCAGTTCTACGCGCACCAGATGGAAACTTACGGCTTGTGGGCGCAATGCCGCCACGATGTGCCGGCCGACGAGATCGAGCTTGAGCTCGTCTATCTGCCGGACGGAACGATACAGAAGGTCGAGTACGGAGAGGAAGCGGCGAAGCAGACTTTCGAGTACATAAAAGAGACCGTGGACGACATGAGCGACAAATTGAAAGACAGGGACATCGTGAGGAACGAACCGCTGAAGATCGGATGTTTCGAACAGACTGACAAACTGGAAGTGTGCGCGCACTGCAACTTCATGGAATTGTGCGACAGGCGCTTCGCGCTTCATGTTGGCAAGGAATAAATGGAAAAGGCTCCGAAAAAGAAAAGACGCAGCTTCATGAGCAGACACCCCCGTATCCGCTCGGTCGTCTACGGTATTTACGCGCTGCTGTTCGCGCTTGTGGGAATACTTCTCTTCCCGCTGGGGTTTATTCCAAGGAAATGGACTTACAAATTGGGGCGCTTCGTCGGTCTCAATGTCACGTATCACATGATTAGGCGGAAGTGCTTTTTGAATCTCTTCTACGCCTACGACGACAGGATGAACGAGAAGCGCGCCAAATATCTGACGAAGAAGATCGCGGTCAACCTTACCTACAGCTTCCTAGACTGCTTCTATCTCTGGATGTTCAAGTGGCGCTACAGGAAGTACGATCCGGTGGAAGAGTGGAGCGACTGGGCGATCGTCAGCAAGAGCATGGAGGCCGGCCACGGCGTGGTGGTCGCCACGGCGCATTATCACTGCTTCGAAGTGATGCCGGTGCATTTCTGCTATACGCGCCAGGGCTTCGACGGCGGCGTGATAGCGCGCACTTTCCCGTCTCCTTTGGCGGTCAAGCTTTACACCTGGCTGAGACAGCGCTACAACATACTCTCTTTTTACAACGACGCGAAAAGCATCATAAGGACCTTGAAGCGCGGGAGAGTTGTGGGCGTCCTGCCGGATCTTTACGCCAAGAGAAAATACAAAGTGCCGACGACTTTCTACGGGAAGCCGACGACGACTTTCGACATTCACTTCAGGGTGGCGGCCCTTTGCGACTGTCCGGTCGTGCCGGCTTTTCTTATGCGCAAGAAAGCCTGCCCCTGGAAATACGGACTGATGTTCTACGATCCCATTTATCTTTCGAAAAAGCCCAGCGAGGAGGAAGTCGACGCGAAGGTGCAGCAGCTTTCCTACGTTTTCGAATACCATATGCGGCGCTTCCCGACGGGCTGGATCTGGTTCCATAACAAATGGCGGATATTCTGATGAAAAAAGAAAACAGTATCGCGGTCTGCGTAATGGCCGGCGGAATAGGGGAGAGGTTCTGGCCTCTCTCGAGGACGATGCGTCCCAAGCAGCTTCTCGCCATAACGGGCGAGAAAACGATGCTCAGGGAAACGATCACGCGGCACGCGGGCCTCTCGGATAATGAGAACGTTTACGTTATCACCACCAAGGAACAGTCCGAGCTCATCGTGAAAGAGCTTCCGGAGATCCCTGAGAAGAACGTGATACCGGAGCCCTGCGGACGCAATACGGCCCCCTGCGTGGCCTTGGGCGCCGCGCTTCTGTTTGCCAAGGATCCGGAAGCCGTCATGGTCGTCGTCTCGTCCGACCATCACATTCCTGACAGCGAAGCTTACCGCGCGACGATAATAGACGCCATAACCCTGGCGCGCCAGGAACACGCCCTCGTTACGATAGGCGTACTGCCGCGCTACCCCGAGACCGGCTACGGCTACATCGAAGGGAAGACCGAGATCAGTTATCCCGGAAAGACGAAAGGCTTGAAGGTTACGCGCTTTTTGGAGAAGCCGCCTCTTGCGGTCGCCGAAGTTTTGTACAAGACGCCGGGCGTTTTCTGGAACGCCGGCATGTTCGTTTTCCGCGCCGCGGACATCCTCGAGGCTTTCGCACGCTTTATGCCGGAAAGCAACGCCGAGCTGAAGGAAATTATCAAAAAGGCCGGGACTCCCGACGAGCGCGCGGCGATCGAGAATTACTACCGTGTCGTCGAGAAGATCTCGATAGACAACGCCGTGATGGAAAAGGCCGACAACGTCGCCGTAATGGCCGCGGAGTTCAAGTGGAACGACGTCGGCAGCTGGACTTCCGCTTCCGCGCACTGGCCGGAAGACGAGAAGGGAAACCGTCTGAAAGGCGAAATAAAACTTCTCGAATGCGAAGACTGCATCGTGGGCAATTATCACGAGGGCCTGGTGGGAGTGATAGGCCTTAAGGACGTCGTGGTGATAAGGACGGACGACGCGACCTTGGTCTGCGCCAAGGACAAGGTCCAGGACGTCAAGAAACTGTTAACCGGGCTCGACGAGAAATACAGGTAATGCGCATCTTAGCCGTTGACATAGGAAGCGTGCGGACGGGCTTGGCCGTATCCGACCCGCTGGGCATGACGGCCCAGCCGCTGCCGACCATACCAGGCGGCGGAGCGAAGGTCAACGCCAAAAGCGTTATGGAAGTGGTGAAACAGTACGCCGCGGAAAAAGACGAGGCGCGCCGCATAGGCACGGTCCTTTTGGGAAACCCCATCATGCTGAACGGCAAAAAGAGCGAGAGAAGCCTTATTTCGGAAGAATGCGCCAGACTGCTTTCGGAATATTTAAGGCAGCAGATCGATTATCCTGTGGAAGTCGTATTGAAAGACGAGCGGCTGACTTCCGTCGCCGCGGAAAGATGCATGCTGAGCATGGACGCCAGCCGCAAGGTCAGAAAAGAAAAAAAAGACCAGCTGGCGGCCCAGCTGATATTGGAAAACTACCTGGAGACAAGACGCCGTGCCTAGAAGACTGAAGATACTCGTCGTCTTAATAATGACGCTGCTCATAGGCGGCTGCATGCTGCCGAGGATGTTCGTGGCGGCCTTCATTCCGTTCCAGAGACTGATGATCTGGAGCGCGGCGGCCGCGGCCCGCTACGGCGCCCCACTCGTCATGCTGTTGGTCGACGCTTCCCCGGAAGCGGATCCCAAGCTTGTTCCCGGCGACATCGTGGAGCCGTATCTTATGGACGAACTGGCCACTCCCGAAATGCTGGCGCAGAGGGAAGACCTTGTGAAAGTTTACATTTTCAAAGGCGAACGATTGAGCGAGGAACGCTACAGAAAGATCCTACTTGACACGACCTTGAACGGGCAGACGCTTTGCGCCATGCCTCTGGCCTCTGAAGATGTTCCCCGCATAAAAGAAACGCTTGCTAGAATCGGCGTCGAACTTGAGGAGGGCGAACTATGAAATTCTTCTTTTTCCTGGTGCTCCTGGCTTTGCTGGGTATTTTTGTCGCCTACAAGTACCAGGAGGCCCACCCTGACAAAGGCGGGCTGTTCAGCTACGACCTGAGGGATAAGGAAGAGGAAAGCACCATAACTCCGCCTTCAACTTACCGTGTGCTTGACGCGAGTTCAGCTGACCGCTTCATCGTGCTCCGCAACAACACCGAGACCCAGAATTTCCATCTGGTCGGCCTGGTGGGGATCCCCGCTAACGGCAGCGACATTTTCGAATGCGGTAAAAGCGCGGAGGAACTGAAATCCCTGAGCTCCAAGGCGCTTGATTTTGCCAAAAACCTTGTGGTCGGCAGGTCTGACCTTCACGTCAGGGAAAGGAACAGGGAGCACAAAGGGGAAACGCTTTTCGTCGAAGGCGACATCATTTTGACGAACGGCGCATCGTTGTCGGAACTGGTCATCAAAAACGGTTACGCCATGAGCGATCCGGACGCCGTGACTGATTACGAGGGCTTCGAAAGGGAAGCCAGGAAAAAAGAGAACGGCGTCTGGTCGAACTCCGTCCCCCTGAAAGACAGGGTCAAGGTAACATCGAGTATAAAGCAGAAGGGGCTGACCAGGGATTCTTACGCTCAGCAGGCCTCGATGACCAAGGATATCCTGGAAAAATTCGCCAGCGAGGAACGCTGCGTTTCCGCCCAGCTCGACATTTCCGTAAAGCCTCCCATGACCAGGAGCTACGAACTGATGATCTTTTGCGATTACGCTATGGAACAGATCATGGGGTCCGATGAGGAAGGCGGGGAAAAGATCGTCAGCAAGGAGACCGAACGTACGAAAGAAACCCTTACGCTGACGACTTTGGCCACGAACATAACCCTTCGTTCCTCCGCTTACGAAATGAGCAAGATATCTAGGGGCGGACGTACTTTCAGACAAGGTATGTTCTGCTCTTCCTGCACTTTAAGAGTTTTTTTGGAGGGCGAGGAGATACATTCCGACGCACAGATTTTCTAACTGTTTCAAAAAATTAAAACATCAATATTCTTTCCGCTATTTTTTTTGAATCTTTCAGTATGTTAAAATAATCACGATGAAAGGGACGAATATCAAAATTATGAGACCTGCCGGCGTGGCGCTCCTGGCGGTCCTGACGATCCTGACGGTCCTCTCACTTTTGGCCGGCAGCTTCGCGGTGTCAATCTCGATTGACGAGAACGCCTCCCGCCAGACCCAGGCTGAGCTTGGCCTGCGCATGCTCTACCAGAGCGGCGCCGCCCACGTCAAGTCGGCGCTCATGAGCGCCGCCATGGCGGAAAACAACAAACCGGGCGAGATGCTTTCCCAGACCAAGGCTCTCCAGCCCGTGACCAAGGACGGATTCGGCCCCTGGGTCTACGTTAAGAACGAAAACGGCGACGCCATCGGCCGCTACCGCGTGAGAGTGGAGGACGAAGCCGCCAAGCTCAACATAAACAAAGCCTTCCTGACGGAAAAATCCAAAGGCTCCGGCTGGGACACCGGCGAAATATCCATTCCCGACGGACTGGGAGTCACCGAACGCACGGCCAAAGACCTCCTGAAATACAAATACGGCCTTAACGGCGTTCCCGGCGACAGGGGAGACGACGACCAGAACAACGCCCTTCTGATGACGGACGGCCTTGACAACAACGCCAACGGCGTCATAGACGAGTACGACGAAGGCGTGAACGATCCCGGCGAATATATCCCGAGCCGCCCCAGGGGCGACGACCGAGCTTTCTCTACATTGCGCGAAGTCATGCCCTTCCTGCTCACTTCTGACAATTTCAAAAAGCTTTCCGAAGCGAGCCAGGAACGCGCCATCAGGGAGCTTTACAAAAGGGCGACGCTTTACTCGACCGACATGCCGGGCAGCTCGACGCTTCCGAACGACCAGCCCTCAGAAATAAACTCCATCACAGGCGCCGAACTTAGGAAACGCCTCAATTCGATGCCGAATCCCGTCGAGGCTCAGTCCAGGGCCAGAAACCAGCTGGCGGCCAACATGATCGACTACCGCGACGAGAACCACGTCATGACCACTTTGGGCAGCGACATCTACGGCGCGGAGGCCATCTGCTTCAACGAAGTTTTGGCGAACGAAGACTCCATCACCTTCTGGGTAAGGGACACCAGCGCTACTGACGGCCTTGTCAGGGACTGGGTCAAGCCCTCATACTGGGAGGACCAGTATGACTCTAAGGACAACAGCCGCCTTCTGCACTGCCCCTTGTGGTACTACTGCTGCATAACCGACAAGGTCATCAGCCACAAGCTTTTCTGGCACCACTCGATCAGGATGAACAGCACCTGGAAGGTGATAAGATCCAACGACAGCCACCAGGGCCACATAAACATCTCGAGCGGCAATTTCAGGCTTCCCGCCGGACCGGGAGAAGCCCAGTCAGCCACCAACCCGCGTTTTTTGAATTGTGACGGCGACGCCTGGGGCGGATCGAATCCCAGCCAAAGCTACCGCGACACTTACATCAAGCTCCTCAACATAATGAAAAGCAGGAGAAAAGTCAACGGCAGCGGCACCGTGCGTTTCGAGAAAAACATGTTCAAAAACATGTACTGCGTGATCTGGGCCTGGCGCGGCAGCAAACAGCTCGGACAGTTCAAGGTCACTTCCTCCGACGACGATGAGATCAAGATCAACACTTCCGACGTGGATTCCGGCAGATCGCTCGCTTCCATCTGCCAGACCGAGAACATAACGAACGGCCAGTCACTGGCCGTAAGCTTCCTGGCCTGGTCGCAGGGCATCTCCGCGATTCTGCCGAAGGTCAACTGGTATCACTGCGTCAGGAGGCCTGACGGCGCCGGACGCTATTACAAGGTCATCATCACCAACGACCCGGTCGACTCCTTCAAAGGCTACAACTGCCGCACGCTCGGCGTCTCCGGAAACCCCGGCAACGAGCACACGATCCTTGAGGATGACAAAGCCTGGGAATACAAGGACGGCAAGCCTCAGAAGGTCGACTCTACGGGCTGGATGGACGTTATCGTCAAATCCTCCGAAAAAGTCAACCACAACACCAAGCAGTACCAGTCCCTCGGATACCTGCGTTTGATCGCTCCGGAAGTGGTCGAGATGTACAACGCTTCCGAAACGGCTGTTTCGCTTGCCAACTGGAAAGTCGTCTGCAACACCGGTACGATGGCGACCGAGATCGGCAACATTAAAAGAACGACCTATTACGATCAGAAGGCCGGCGGAAGGATCGTGGACGACAACCCCGCGGTGATGCCGAGAAATCACTTCTACCTCGTCAACGACGCCGAACTGTTCGACATGCGCTACGGCAACGGCGATATGCTCTGGGGCTCGGCCGCTACGGAAAGGATCCCTGTCTTCGAGATGGACTCCAAGCACTGGGGCATTTCCTTCAAGCTTAAGAAAGTGACGCACGGCAACACGGAATATTACTATTATATCGACAGCGGCCAGACGGTCCTCGACAAGAAGCTGTTCCAAGGCGAATCCATCCGCCTTATCTACAGAGGCGAAGAGGACAACCCGAGATCCTGGCACGGCCGCATCTTCCCCCTGCTCTGGTGGGAAGAGGAGGACGGCAAGCGCATCAGGGTCTGGAACGAATACGCCCGCTACAACGTGAACACGCCGCCTGTCAAGAACTGCGAAGTCATGTTCCTCGGTCTGCCGGCTAGAGGCGGTATCGTTTCCTTGACTTTGAAGAACGAATACAACCAGGTGACGGCCCGTACCGTCGAATACGGTTCCGTGGACGTCAAGGAAAAGGGCTATAGCACCGAGAAAGAGGACCCGACCCACTACAAGTGGGTGAAACGCCCCAGGCCGACCATCGGCGGCACGGAAGATCTTGCCATCAACACCGCTATGCGCGCCAAGAAGAGTCGTCCGACCTGGATCAAGAACGGGCCTTTCGGCAGCGTCGCGGAAATGGGCATGGTGAGGACGGCCAGAGACTTTGAGAACCTCGGCACCGCCGGCGGCGAAACTAGCGGCAAAATGAAGGTAGCTACTCTTTCCGACTACTTCTGCACAGGATCCCTGCGCCTGAACGCCGTGGACGGAAACGTCGAAGTCAAAGGCTGGGAGCCCAGCAAATTCGAGGTCGACAGGTACGACGCCGCTTCCGTCTCGGCCAAGGACGCCAAATGGGAAGTCGACCAGTGGAAGGGACACACCCTCCGCTACCTGACCGGTCCGCTGCGCGGCGAGACTTTCGCCATACACGGCAACACGGCCAGCAGCTTGAAACTGGTCGCCGAGGACAATCACAACAGCCCGAGATCAGTTCCTCAGCGCCTCTTGAACAAGCCTAACAAAGGCGATGAATTCACCGTCGGCCCCGGCTACCTTACGCCCGTGTGCTACACAAGGAAGACCAATCAGGAAGGCGAATGGGTCTGGCACGACGCCATTCCCATCAAAGGCACGTACAACCTCTACGTCTACGGTCTGAACGACGCTATCTCCACGACGGAATTCCTTGAGGAGAACTACAACTCCAGTCTCGACGTCGATCTTTGGAACTACACGACCGGCGAGTGGAACAACCTCTGCAAGCGCAAAAAATACAACAAGGAAGACAGCTTCCTGGCCGGCAAGATCACGCCTGACCATATATCAATGAACGGCGATATAAAGATGCGCCTGACGCCGCACGACGTCATCGACACCACGAAAGCTTTCGCCGAGGCGGCCGCCAAAGGCATCATCGACCAGCCTTACCGTTCCGGCTACGCCTGGTTCAACTACGTCATGATAAGCCCCGTTCCGGTCGTAGGCAGAGTGAACTTCAACACGGCCAGCAAGGAGCTGCTTGCCGCGCTGCCCGGCATCACTCCCGTTTTGGCCGCCAACATCGCGGAAGGTCTTGACGAGAACGGCAAGCCGACGCTGAAGCCTTACAAGACGCCCAGCGACATCCTCAAAGTCAAGGGCGTGAAGCTTGGCAACTACAGGCGCTTCGCCAACCTCGTCTGCATCGACTCTTACGTTTACACCGCCAAGATCGAAGCCGAGCTCTTCGACGACGTGGACCACGACGGCGTCTACACGCCCGAAGTCGACCACCAGAGCGCCAATGGTCTTAGACACTATATCTTAAAGAGCAACCCCGGATCGGACATCGAGCACTGCGTGGAAGAACTGGAGGAATTCTAATGAGCGGATTACCCCTTACGAACGACAATTTCGAAGCTGAGGCCCTGAACTTTGAGGGCGCTGTCATAATCGATTTCTGGGCCACCTGGTGCGGCCCCTGCAAGGCTTTCATGCCAATCGTGGAAGCCTTCGCGAATGAACACCCTGAGATCAAGTTCTGCACGGTGAACGTCGACGAGGCCCCGGAGATCGCGGAACGCTATGAGATCATGAGCATACCGACTTTGGTATTCCTTAAAGGAGGGGAGCTGAAAGAGATCTCCGTCGGCTCCCTTCCTCCCAAAGTCCTCGAGGAAAAAGCCGAAAAAGCCTTCGCATGATCGAAGCCCTTTCTCACTACTGGCCGTTACTTGTGACGGCCTTTTTTGTTAGTGCCCTGGTCTCCAGGCTTCTGGCGTTTTATGTTGTAAATACCGGGAAGTCGGCTCCCACCAGGACCGGAGGCATAATGCCGTTAACGGGCGGCATTGGGATAGTGTGCAGCCACTTGGCTGCCCATCTCGTTTTGTTGGCCAGTTTTTTTTGGTTGCACGTTGACCCTAAATTCTTTGGACGGTTCATACATTCCAATATTTTCGGAAGCATCTTTTCTATTTTTATCGCCTACCTTTATTTCGTCCTCGGCCTTCTCGACGATATTTACCATTTCCGTCCTGGCCCGAAGCTCGTTGGCTTCGGAATCGTTCTTCTGATCTATGCTGCTTTTGAGGTCGCAATTATTAGAATTTACAGTCCCATTACCGCGTCGGCGTACGATTACGTCATGATCCCGATCGTAATGGCGGGAACTTTCTTTTTTGCCAACTCTTACAATTTTTTGGACAACGCGGACGGGCATTGCGGAAGCGCTTCCCTGGGTCTGTTCTTGACTTTGATCTTTTTGGAAGCGGAAGGGTTGGAAGCGCGTTTTGATTCTTTCGCATTTTCTGCCGGATATTTCCATTACTTTGTTTTGCTGGGAGCGCTTTTGGGCTTCCTTTTGTGGAATTTTCCCTTGAAGGCAAAGCTGTATCTTGGGGACGCCGGTAGTCTCTTTCTGGGCGCCTGCGCTTTTTTGTGTACTCTGAAAAGCATTTATAGGTTCAAGTATATAGATTATCACAGGACCTATCCTTCCACGGCGCCCGAAATTTTACTTTGCGTAAACTTTTGCCTGATCCTTCTGGCGTTCCCTTTGTACGACACCTGTGCGGTCATGCTTCTCAGAGTCCTAAGGGGACAGAATCCGACCATCGGCGGGCAGGACCATTATTCGCACAGACTGATGAGGGGAGGATTCCCTCTGTGGCTGGTTAATTTGATTGCTTTTACGGCGGCGGGCGTTCTGCCCGTGATCGTGTTGAAACTGCCTTCTCAAACCGTCTTTTTCGGCCCTTTCGTCATTTGGGCGTTCCTGCTTTTCCTCGACGTTCTGGCCGCTTTGTTGGCAAAAAGGGCGCGGAATTCTTCCGAAGCGGCCTAGGCAAGGCTTTATAGGCCTTGCGGTTTGACTTTTCGGGCCGTTTTTTATATCATTTCTAATAAGTTTTATACCGTGGAAAAATATCTCCGGCGGCGCGAGTCAGCACACGGGTTTCCTTCAGTTTGGGAAAGACGCGATCCAACCGGATAATCTAATGAGGAACAATGAAACTAGGATTAACCACCGCAAGTTTCGACACGGCTATTCAAGGCGGCCGTACCAATTTGGTGAAGATCATTGAATCAGCCGCGAATCTGGGCTTCGAAGGCCTGGAAATCATCAACAAGAAAGAGGTTTGGCGCAAGGATATCAGCGATGATATCAAAGTCAACCTGGTCAGGATGCGCGAGAAAAAGCAGCGTTACTTCGCCTATGGCGTAAGCTTCGACCTCGGTCTCTCCGACGACACGCTCCGCTGGCGCATGATGAACAAAGTTAGGGAAGCCATCCTTCTCGCCGCCGTCACGAACGTCAGCTACGTTACGCTTTACGGCTGCCTGACGGAAGAAGGCGCCGCCTTCGCCGAAAAGAAGGACGTTCTGGTCAAGACGATCAAGGACTGCCTGGATCTGGCGGAAATGAAGCACGTGACGCTCTGCCTTGCCAACGACAATCCTACCCTGAACGGCATCGCCAATCTTAAGGCCGTCTGCGAGGAAGTCGCCTCCCCGAACTTCAAACTCAGTTTGGACCTGGGACAGATCGCCATGGGCGGCGAGAGCCCCGTGGAAGCTCTTAAGACTCTGAGCCAGTATGTCGCCGAAGTTTTGGCGACCGACGTTAAGGAAGCCGAAGGCGGACAGCTTGAGTTCTGCGCGGCCGGCGAGGGCAAGGTCCCGTTCGCCGATGTCATCGCGCTGCTCCGTCAGCTTTCCTTCGAAGGCTTCATCAGCGTTTACTACAAGGGCAGCGAAGAACCCGCCGACGGCGTGAAGCGCTGCGCTGAGAATCTCAAAAAGCTTTTGAGCGAATAAGAGGAAAAATATATGGCTACTAAAATCAGACTTAGAAGAACAGGTACCACCAATCTGGCCACTTTCCGCATCGTCGCCGCTGACGAACGTTCTCCGCGCGACGGCCGCTTCCTCGAAACTCTGGGTTCCTACGACCCGAGGAAAGAGGGCGATGAGAAAGTCCAGCTGAACGTCGAACGCGCCCAGTATTGGGTGAACGTCGGCGCCCAGGTGACTCCGAAAGCCATTTCGCTTTTGAAGTCCAAAGGTGTCGTTTTCCCGAGCAAGGCTACCAAGAAAGCCAAAGAAGCTCAGGAATAAAAGCGGTTTGCTTTTTTGCTCTTTCACATGAAAATCGATGTGCTGACCCTTTTCCCCGGCTCCCTTGAAGCGTATTTGAAAGAGAATATCGCGAGAAGGGCGGGCGAAAGCGGGCTGCTGGAGGTGAAGCTTCACGACTTTCGCGAATACACTCACGACCGGCATCGCACAGTTGACGATTCCCCCTACGGCGGCGGCCCCGGAATGCTTATCGGGCCCGCGCCGATCTTCGAGGCCATGGACGACCTTGAGCTCTGGGACGCTTACAAGATCTTTCTTACTCCCAGCGGCAGGCCGTTAAGCTACGGCGTCGCCTGCGAACTTTCGAAGCGCGACCACATAATGATCCTCTGCGGACATTATGAGGGCGTCGACCAGAGAGTGCGCGACATAATGGACGAGGAGATCTCGATAGGGGATTACGTCATCAGCAACGGTTCGGTCGCCGCCATGGTTCTTATAGACACCGTGACGAGGCTCATACCGGGAACGCTGGGAAACGAAGACAGCGCCGAGAACGATTCGTTCTGCGACGGGCTTCTCGAATATCCCCAGTACACCCGCCCCGAGGAATACCGGGGGATGAGAGTGCCGGACGTTCTTCTGAGCGGGAACCATCAGCTCATCGCCAAATGGAGAAGGGAGAAGCAGCTTGAACTAACGAAGCTGCGGCGCCCCGAACTTTTGGAGAAAGCGCAAAAAGAAGAATAATCAAGAAAAATCAACAAAAATCAAAAATACTATGAGCAAATTGATCGAAAAAATCCAAGGCCAGAAAAGAGCGGAAGCCCTAGTGCCTTTCCGCGTTGGCGACACCGTCAAGGTGAACCAGAAGATCCGTGAAGGCGACAAAGAGCGCATCCAGGTCTTCCAGGGCGTCGTTATTGCCCGTCAGGGCGGCGGCGCGGGCGAGACCTTCACGGTCCGCAAGATCTCCTTCGGCGTCGGCGTTGAGCGCGTCTATCCCGTCAACTCCCCGAACGTGGTGAGCGTCGAGGTCGTAAGAGAAGGCGCTGTCCGCCGCGCGAGGCTGTACTATCTCCGCGGCCGCATCGGCAAAGCCGCCAAGATCTCTGAAAAGCGTCGCGCCAACTAGGCGTACTTTTGGGCCCCCGGCGGTTTACCGCCTGGGGCCTAACTCTTAAAAATAACAAGAAACACTATGGCATCTGAAGATCTTATTCTGGATATTTTGCTTGAACAAGGCAAGATCAAACAGGAGAATATTGATAAGTGTCGCGACAACCTCGGCGTCAGGGCCAACACAATGCTTGAGCTTCTTTGCCTCGACGGCGTCATCAAGGAAGAGGAGCTGGTCGCCTTCTTGGTCGACTATCTCTCGGTTCCTTCCGTGACACTCTCCGACAACACTATCCCCCCCGAAGTAATCCAGTGCGTCCCCGGCGAATTCGTCAGAAAGAACCATCTCATGCCCTTCAAACTTGAGAACAACACTCTGACCGTCGGCATGGTGAACCCAATGGACGTTGACGTCGTTGACAACCTGACTGTTGAACTAAACAAGAACCCCCAGACCCAGGGCATTTCCGTCGAGACGGCCATCGCCGGCCCCATCGACATTCAGAATGCCATAGACCTCTACTACCGCGGACAGCAGTTCGAAACGGCTGTCTCTGAGGCTGAGGAAGGGGACTACAGCGAAGCGCTGAAAGGAATAGGCAACATCTCCGGCGGCGAAGGCGAGGACGAGGCGCCCATCATCCGTTTCGTCTCCGCCATCATTACCCAGGCCTACCGCATGCGCGCTTCCGATATTCACATTGAGCCTCTTGAGAAACGCATCCGTATCCGCTACCGCATCGACGGCGTTTTGAAAGAGATGGAATCGCCTCCGAAGAGACTGCAGGGCCCCATCATGTCGCGTTTGAAAATTATGTCCGGCATGAACATGGCTGAGCGCAGGATCCCTCAGGACGGCCGTATTAAATTCAAAGTCGATAAGGTGGTGCTTGACCTGCGTGTCTCGAACCTCCCCGGCACGCACGGCGAATCCGTGGTCATGCGTATTCTGGATAAATCGTCCCTGATGCTCGGTCTTTCCGAACTGGGCTTCCTTGATGAGGACGAGAACACCTTCCGTCATCTGATCTCCATGCCTAACGGCGTGTTGCTGGTGACGGGCCCGACTGGTTCCGGCAAGACCACGACGCTTTACGGCTGCTTGAACTTCCTTAACAAACCGGACGTCAAGCTGATCACCGTGGAAGACCCTGTCGAATACATGCTGGGCGGCATTAACCAGGTCCAGGTGAACGATGAGATCAACTTCACGTTCAGCCACGCCCTCCGTTCCATTCTGCGTCAGGCCCCGAACATCATCATGGTCGGCGAGATTCGAGACAGAGTGACGGCTGAAATCGCGACGCAGGCGTCCCTGACCGGACATTTGGTCTTCTCGACGCTGCACACCAACGACGCTCCTTCCGCCATCACCCGTCTGATCGACATGGGCGTGAAACCCTTCCTTGTGGCCACGTCCGTCATCGGCGTCATGGCCCAGCGTCTCGCGCGTACCGTTTGTAAGAACTGCGCCTGCGAATACGTGCCCGATCCCCAGGTCTGCAAAGTGATGCACCTCTCCGACGAGTACATCAAGAGTCACAAGTGGATCCACGGCGCCGGCTGCGAAGTCTGCAACGGCACCGGCTACAAAGGACGTAAAGGTCTTTTCGAGATCATGGTCGTTAACGACGCCATCCGCAGACTCGTTTACGAGTGCGTGCCGGCGAACGATATTCGCGCCGAAGCCCGTAAGAACGGAATGGCCACGCTGCGTGAGGACGGTCTTAAGAAGGCCGAGCGCGGTATCACCACGCTTGAGGAAGTCTTGCGTATAACCGCGGTCGACGAGGCCTAATTTGGAGAACAATATATGGCATTTGATATTGAAACTTTAGGTCAAGCTTTGATTGATTCCGGCACCGCGACTCAGGAACAGATCAACGAGGCGGTCCAGGAAGCCCAGGCCAACAGCGTTCCCATCGAAGTCGTATTGGCCCAGAAGAACATCGCGACGGCGGAGCAGATCCACGAAGCGGTCAGCATGGCTTACGGCATGCCGTTCGTCACCCTTGATTACAAGCACATTCCCGAGGATGTTCTTGACCTTATCACGCCGTCTTCGGCGGAACTTTACCGCGCCATTCCTTTCAAACGCGAGGAAAACGGCGCCGTCTCCGTCGCTATGGCCGACCTTGAGAACCTTTCCGCGGTCGATACCATCCGCTACAACTTGGGCGTTGACGTCACTCCCGCTCTGACGACCGACGACCAGATCGAAGCGGTCCTGGAAGGATACTATAGAAAGAAAGCCGAATCGCTGGACGAACTGATCAACGACTTGGCGGCTCTTCGTCCGGAAGAGCTGGCGGAAGACGAAAATTCCGCCCAGAGCCAGACGGGCCCTGTCGTCAAGCTGCTCGAGCTCATTCTGGTCCAGGCTGTGAAAGACGGCGCTTCCGACGTGCACTTCGAGCCGTTCGAAGACGTCTTCAAGATCCGCTACCGTGTGGACGGTTCGCTTTACGAACTGGTTCCGCCGCCGAAATCTTTGGCCCCGGCTCTTGCTTCCCGTATCAAAGTTATGGCAGGGCTTAAGATCGCCGAGCGCCGGCTCCCTCAGGACGGCCGTATCACGGCCCGCATCGCCGGCCGCCAGATCGACCTGCGCGTCTCCACTCTGCCGACCATGTTCGGCGAATCGGTGGTGGTGCGAATCCTCGACCGTGAGGCGGTCAAACTCGATCTGCGCAACCTCGGCTTGGAAGACGACGTCAGAGAAAAACTGACCGAGATCATTCTGAGGCCGAACGGCATCGTTCTTGTGACCGGGCCTACCGGCTGCGGCAAGACCACGACGCTTTACGCCTGCTTGGCCAGGATCAACGACATCGAATCGAAAGTCATTACCACGGAAGACCCGGTGGAATACGACGTGGAAGGCGTAGTCCAGGTGCCGATCAACGAAGCGGTCGGTCTTACTTACGCCAGATCCCTTCGTTCCATACTGCGTCAGGACCCTGACCGAATCATGGTAGGGGAGATCCGTGACTTGGAAACGACCCAGATCGCTATTCAGGCCTCGCTGACCGGCCACTTGGTGCTTTCCACGCTGCACACGAA
>DFCM01000134.1 GCA_002366995.1 bacterium UBP3_UBA3054
TTGAAACTTGCCACGCCTTTCTGTGATCACGCAGTATTGCAGCGTGAGGCGGCGGTCCCGGTGTGGGGCAAGGCAACGCCTGGAAGTGAGGTAACTGTGTCGTTCGCCGGACAGTCAGTCTCCACAAAGGCGGATGAGAACGGTGACTGGTCTGTTCAGCTTGCGCCTATGGAGGCTTCCTTTGAAAGCCGGACCATGACGGTCAGTGAGAAAGGAGGGGACACTAAGACCATCGACGACGTGCTGGTGGGCGAAGTGTGGTTCGCTTCCGGACAGAGCAATATGGAATGCCCCGTCTGGGATCAAGATCCCAGGTTCAGGGACGGCACGGGAAAGTTGGTCATGGCGATGACAAGGAATCCTTATTTGCGCTTCATTAAGGTCAACAGGGCACACAACGCTTATCCGCAGTCTTTCACATCGGCGACCTGGTATCATTTTACGCCGGAGGAATTCGAAGCGCACAAAGAGGCGAATAAAAATGAAAGGTCGCTGTCGGCGGTGGGATTCTATTACGCGCTGCAGTTGTTTTCGAGCCTTCGCGTGCCAATTGGCGTGATAGACGCCAGCTGGGGCGGCACCAACATCGACGCCTGGACGCCGAGAAGCGGTTATGAGAATCATCCTGAGCTGAAAGAGACCGCGGAGTATCCGGTGACCAACAAGTGGGAACCGAGCATGGCCAGAGGCGTGATCTCCTGGTACATGCAGCAGCCGAC
Organism: bacterium UBP3_UBA3054; assembly: GCA_002366995.1. Classification (GTDB taxonomy): domain Bacteria; phylum Auribacterota; class UBA3054; order UBA3054; family UBA3054; genus UBA3054. The sequence continues at coordinate 720 of DFCM01000134.1, forward strand.
GGTGTTGTGGAACGGGATGGTGGCGCCGTTCGTGCCTTTCGCGTCTCGTGGGTTCATCTGGTATCAGGGGTGCAACAACGCAGGGGAAGCGGAGATCTACTGCGACAAGATGCACGCTCTCTATGACGGCTGGGCGAAGGAATTCAAGAATCCTGATTTCAAACTGTATTTCGTGCAGCTGGCGCCCTACTGGCAGAGCTTCTATGAACTGGAGCTGGCGCAGGCCAAGTTTGCCCGTGAGGAGAAGAACGCGGCCTTCGTTCCGACCTGCGACGTAGGCAACATGCACGACATACATCCCAACAAGAAAGAAATGGTGGCGCGCAGATTGGCGCTGCATGCCCTGAAGGATGTTTACGGCTTCCCTGGCATCGTTTCCGAAGCGCCTTATCTCACAGACTATGAGATCAAGGACGGAGCGTTTATCCTGACCTTCCAGGAGACCAACACTTGGTACTATTACACCGACGACAACTCCAAGCCCAAAGGCTTCGAGATCGCCGGCGACGACGGGCGTTATTTCCCGGCGGAAGTAAAGAACGAAGAAGACCGTCACCACGGACGTCTGAAAGGGGAGAAGCTCATAGTCGCTTCCGCTGAGGTGCCGAACCCCAGGAGCATAAGGTATCTGGCGACCGCGCCTTTCTTCGGTTCTCTTTACAGCGGCGTGTCGGGACTGCCCGTGCCGCCGTTTGAGGTCGACAACGGCGTGGTCTTGAAGGACGAGGCCAAACTGGGCGACGCGCTCAAGATCCCTGAGCTGGCGGGCTTCAAAGTCGTTCTGCAGTCCGATCTGCCGGCCAAGGGAAAGTTCACGGAAGAGAATTACTCCGTGAATGAGCTGAAGTCGCTTACGTCCGCTCCCGAGAAAACGGCCTACGTTATGGAACTGGTGAACAAGAAAGACCAGGTGATGTGGGGCGTCGCCATTATGGATACGCCGGTCATCGATCTCACTTTGTTGGGCGTTCCTATTTACACCAACGTAGTCGTGCAGCAGAAGGTGGGGAATCTGACGGTGCGCTCCAACGTTCCGGGTGTTAAGGAAGTGACGGATTCCGAGGGCGGCGTCATCGAGTTCTGGGAAGGCAACTACACCTCTACTACGAAACTCCCTGACATCGGCGGCTCGAACGACGACTACGACTTCAACGATAAGCCGCTGCCTCTTGACGGGCACTACGGATCGATGCAGATCCACGACGCCGCGAACCAGTCGACCGTCATGGCCTACAACGATTTCAACACGCCGGGCGTGACCTGCGACATCGGCATCGGCAACAACTCCGGCAAGAACCCGGACTACACGTTCCAATCGAACGCCGGGAAATTCAAAGTGCGCCGCCTCACGATCCTCGTGAAGTAAGTTTTGCTTGCGCTTATAAAAAAAGCGGCCCTCGTGGGAGGGCCGCTTTTTTTGTTGTTCGCTTTTTTCGCTTACTTGCGTCTGAGGAAGAGAGCTCCCAGAGCGAGCAGGAAGAGAGCGACGGCCGGTTCGGGCACCGCGGGATCATGGATGATGAGCCTGGCGATGTGGAGGCCGGTCTGCGTCGCGTCGGCGGCGACAGCTTCCGTGAAGGAGCTGCCTTCGTCGTAAGCGTAGGCGGTGAAGGAGAACTTGTCGATGGCCGTCCAGTCGTATTCGGGATCGGTCGTGTAGGAGACTTCCTTCTCCTCTTCGCCGAGGGTGACTTTCGTGACCGCGCCGACGTTGATGTCGGTGTCCATGGTGAAGCTGAAGTCGACCCATTCATCGGAGTAGGGTGCCTGGAGCAGGACGTCGAACTCGCTGTCGTCGTTGACGCAGCAGATGTTGATGGTCTGGCTCTGGTTGTCCTTCACGAGATAGACGGGACGATAGCCGTAGCCGTCGATGGTTCCGATCCTCACGTAGGCGTTCTTCTCGGCGGCCTCGGCCAGGACGCGGCCCTGCAGGGTGAAGGCGGCCTGGTTCGGAACGGAGGCGGCAAGGGAGGCGGTGGCGTTGGCGGGGAAGGTCAGGCAGTTCTCGCCGTTGATCTTCTCGATGACCACGCCCTCGGTGCTGCTCCAGCCGGGCTGGCCGTTCAGCTCGCCTTCCTCAAAGTAGGGAGCCTGGAAGTCGGTGCCGTAGTACCAGCCGCCGACAGCGAAGGAAACGAGGCCGGTCACAGCGCCGGCGAAGTCGGAGTTGACGCCGCGGTAGGAGTAGATGTAGCGGGCGTAGAAGAAGCCGTCCTGGAGGCCTTCTCTGGTGACCGTGAAGGTCAGGTCTTCCTTGGCCTTAAGGTTCTGCGTGGGTCTGGTGACGGTCACGAAGTCTGTATAATCCAGCATGGTCACAGTAGCGGTGCACTCGTCGCCGCCGTTGTTGACCACGGTGCCGGTGTAGGTGTCGCGGTAGGAGACCGCCACGCAGTTGGGCAGAACGGGTTCCGGATTGGAGGAACGGTCGACCAGCGTGATCTCCAGATCGTCGATGCCGAAGTCGGGGATGCCCCAGCCGTAGATGTAGAAGTCGCCGATCTTCTTGCCGCTCTGTTCCTGAGCGAGCTGTTCGAAGTCGTTGGTCACGCCGTTGATCCAGATGGACTTCATGGTCACGACGCCCGTTCTGGCGTCAAGGAGGAAGCCGTAGTCGCACCATTCGCCCTGGGGGAAGGTGCCGGTGGTCAGCTGCATGAAGGAGCCGTTCAGGCGGTTCAGGTCGACAACGTAATTGCCGTCGCCGAATTTGTCGATGGCGTCGATCATGAAGCCGTTCCTGAAGCCGTGGCACATCTGGCTATCGAAGCTGTTGGCCTTGGCGCGGCAGTTGAAGCGGATCATGTACTTGTCGGCGTAAGGCGTGGTGTCGGGGACCGCCATGTTCAGGGTGTATTCCGTAATACGGAGATACTGGGAAATGTCGGTGTCGATTTTGTCCTCCGCAGTTCCGGTCCAACCGGCGTCCTGATCAACGATCGCCTGGCCCGCGGTGTAGAACTCGAAGTCGTTGCCGTAGAGGACGTGGCCGCTTGCCACGCCGAAGCTGTATTCGCCCTGGCCGCCTTCGCCGGCGTCAACGCGGAAGGTGCCGCGGTAGTATTCCTCGCCCATTTCCTTGCGGTCAAAGACGAGCTTCACCTCGGCGGTGCTTTCGCAGGAGCCTTCGCCGCCCTCGACGGTGCACCAGTAGTAATCGTCCGCCAGGGTCACGTTGTAGTTGAGGGTTCCGCCGCCGCGGTTGATGATCTTGATGACGGACTCGTTGTCCTCGAGGCCGATGTTGCCGTTGTATTCCAGGTCCAGTTCGGGCTTGGCTTCTTTTTCCACCAGTTCGATCTGGAGGTCGTCGATATAGATGTCGGGATTTCCCCAGCCCCTGAAGAAGAGGGAGGGCCCGAGTTCGCCCTGGCCGGAATCGCCGTCATTCTTGGGAATGTTGAATTCATCTGTCACGCCGTTGACGGTCATGGATCTCAGGCGGTACGAGCCCGGGGTGACGTCCATAACGAAGCTGTAGTCGGCCCACTGCTGCAGCGGGAAGTAGCCCGTGGTGTAGCAGTGATCGACTGTCCAGAAACGGTGGCAGTCGACGACGTAGCCTTCGCGGGAGGCGGGATGGATGGCGTCGAAGCCGAAAGTCCCGGTAAAGCCGTGCCAGACCTGGGATTCCTCGAAGACCTTCATGCGGCAGGAGAACTTCACGTAGTAGTTGGTCGTATACGGCGTGGTGTCCGGGATGGAATTGTAAGAGATGGGCTTGAGAGAGTCGCCCTCGGGAGCGTAGAAGCGCATGCAAAGGTTGCCGCTGTCCTCGACCACATAGTGCGGGCCGGTGCTCTGCCAGAGGGTGTCCTGGCTGGCCACGGTCTCGCCGGGCGTCAGGCCTTCGAAGTCGTAGTTGAAGAGGACCATGCCGGAAGCGACGCCCACGTAAACGGTCACCGTGCCGGCTTCGCCGCCGTCGATGGTGACGGGGACGTGGTAGTACTGGTTGCCCATGGCGCTGCGGTCGACTTTGAATTTAACCACGGCGGAACCTTCGCAGGTGCCTTCCGCGTCTTCCAGGGAAACGAAACCGTAGCCGTCGGGGACGGTGGCCTTGTATTCGAAGGTGCCGGCGCCCTTGTTGACGATCGTGATGGTGGTCTCGTCGGTGTTGAGGTCAAGGTTGCCGTTGACCACGGCGGCCGTGATGGGCTCGCCTTCTTTCAGGACTTTGGTCAGCTTGAAGTCGTCAAGATAGAATTCGGGGCTGCCCCAGCCGCCGAAGAAGAGACGGCTGCCGATGGAGCCGCTGCCGGAATGCGTGACGCCGATGTCGAACTCGTTGGTGACGCCGTTGACCACCATATTTTTCAGGCGGTAGGCGGCGGGAGTGATCTCCATCAGGAAACTGTATTCGGCCCACTCTTCGTGGGGGAAACGGCCGTCCGTGAAGAGCAGGGAGCCGTAGGATCGGTCGCAGTCCACGCCGTAGCCGTCGCCATGCTTGTTGATCATGTCGAACATGAAGTAATCCTCAGGATCGCGGAAGCCGTGCATGACCTGGGATTCCTTGAAGAGTTTCAGCTTGCAGGAGAAGCGGATGTAGTAGCGTCCGCAGTAGGGGGTGGTGTCGGGGATCTTGATGTAGCTCAGACCCTTCAAGCCGGCTCCGTCATCATAGAATCTGACGCACTTGTTGCCGTTGTCGTCTATGATGCAGTGGGGACCGGTGGTTTTCCATTCGTTGGTGTACTCGGACAATAGGGCGCCTACGGTGTAGGACTCAAAGTCCGTGGTCCAGATGACTTCCTCTTCAGCTTTGGCGACCATGTTGAACATGACCGCGGCCGCGAGGAGAAGCAGGAATAAACGTTTCATGTGTTTCTCCGGTTGGTTGTTATTTTATGATCCTATATCATTATATTAAAATGGCGTGTTTTTTTGGGGCATTTTTTAAAGTGTTTTCCGCTGTGCGGTTTAGGGC
>DFCM01000008.1:0-125 GCA_002366995.1 bacterium UBP3_UBA3054
GCGTCGACCGCCCGCTGGAAATCGTCCGGCAAGGGCGCCGTGAATTCCATTTCTTCTTCTGTTATCGGGTGGCGGCAGACGAAAGACATGGCGTGAAGAAGATGAGTCTCGATTCGCGCGCCGCA
>DFCM01000008.1:191-5399 GCA_002366995.1 bacterium UBP3_UBA3054
TGAGTCTCGATTCGCGCGCCGCAAATGTTCGCTTCCTTTTCCCTGCCATAGAGTTTGTCGGCGATGACGGGATGGCCGATGGCTGACATGTGCACCCTTATTTGGTGCGTGCGCCCGGTCTTGATGTGAACGTCGACGAGAGAGAGTCCGTCCTGGAAGCCAGGAACGTAAGGCGCGCTGGCCTTGACTTCGTAAAGGGAAAGCGAGGGCAGGCCGTCNNCATGTGCACCCTGATCTGGTGGGTGCGGCCGGTCTTGATGTGGACGTCAACGAGGGACAGTCCGTCCTGAAAGCCCTCCACGTAAGGCGCGCTGGCTTTCACTTCGTAAAGGGAGAGCGAGGGCAGTCCGTCGGATCTGACCATCTGCTTCAATCTGATGTGGGAATATTTGTTGTCGCCGAGGGGAAGCGCGATTTCGCCCGACCTTTGCGAAAAGACGCCGTGAGTTAAGGTGCGGTATGTCTTGGCCACTTCCCTTTTCTCGATCTGGCAGGCCAGGTGCGTTCTGAATTTTTCGCTCTTGGCGAGGATCAGAACGCCCGAGGTGTCCTTGTCGAGACGGTGGATGAGCGTCGGCCTGTAGGCATGATCCTTGTACTGGGCGTGCACGGCGTTGAGGATGGTATCGTAAAGGTGAACGCCCGTGGGATGGACGATGGTGCCGGGCTTCTTGTTGAGGACAAGGATGGCTTCGTCCTCGTAGATCTTGTCAAGTTCTATTTTTGCTTCCTGGTGTTCCTGCTGGTACTGGGAGATGTCGATGTGGATCCTCTCCCCCGCCAGAAGATAGCGGCCGGCCCTGGTCCTCTGCCCGTTCAGGGTAACGAGCCCGTCGTCGATCATCCTCTGGAAAAAGGCGCGGGAACGCCAGGGAAGTTTCTTTTTGATGAAACTGTCGACCCTGCAGGGCAGGTCGTCTTCCGAGATGACGTAATCGAAACTTTCGATCGGCGCGGCCAGGTCCTTCAGGGGGCCTTTCTGTCTCAGTCGCTGCGGGTACACTTTCTGAAAAGGCCGTCGGTTATGAAGAACAAGGCGCCGGGAAGCGTCATGACAACGGAAGCGGCCCTTGCGATGATGAGGCAGGCCAAGAGCGTGGAGACCTCGATCGGCAGGAAAAGGCAGAAGACGAATTCTCTCGTGCCTATGGTCTCGATGCTTATCGGAATGACGCCCAGAAGAGAGGTGGTCTGGACCAGGGCGAAGATCAGCGTGAAAGAGAACTTCTGATCAAGCACGGCCCAGAAACAGAGGTAGAAAGCGATGGCGAAAGAAAACTGCAGGAGCGTCGAGACAAGGATCAGTTTTACGATGGTCTTGGCTCCGCGAACATTCAGGTTCAGTTTTTCCAAAAATTCAACTAAAAAATTCGAAACGGTCTTGTAAGGGATCTTGGAAAACCATTCGCTGAATTTGAGAACGGCTTTCTTGCTCGCGATGAGGACGATCATGAAGATCATCGCAAGCAGAAGAACGAAGAGAGCAGCGGCGATGAAAACAAGCGCGGTCCTTGCCGTCCTGTCCCCTTCCGACCAGGCCCGCAAAACGTCTTTTGAAACGAAAGGCAGGGTCATTACGATCAGAAGGCCGATGACAAGGAAGCCTATGAGTCTTTCAAGGAAAAGCAGCCCCGTTCCCTCCGCGGCGGAGACGCCGTGAGGAAGCATGTTGATCACTCTGGTTATGTCGCCGCCGAAGCCGGTGGGCAGAAAATTGTTGCAGAAGCTGGCGGTGAAACTGTACCTTATCAACTTCGCGAAAGGAATGTGTTTCTCAGCACCCTTGAGAACGACCTGCCAGCGCCAGGCTGTGATGACGTAGGAAAAAAGAAAAACGAAGAGCGCCGCGGCGATGAGCTTGGGATCGGTGTTTTTCAAATTAGCCAGCACCGCCTCGGGATCGCACATGAAATACAGCGCGGCGACGAGAGCGGCGGCAATAAGGAGGCGAATTATGAAAAAGACTTTCTTCATTGCTTCTTCAGGAAAGGCTCCTCGGGATCTTCCAAACATTTGATAAGGTAGTCCCCCACTTCGAAGCGGTAGTGGGAGGTCTCTATGTAATCGTTCCTGTTGGCGGTCTGCGGTATCGTGCTGAAGTCGTAGTAAGGCGTGACTTTTCCAAGCTCAGTTAGGAAATCGCCGTAGCCTTCCTCAAGGCACTTCTTGTAGGTGTCAACGTAGAGAGGATTGACGAAGACTTTCAGCTTTATGCCGTTCTCTTTGCAGAGGTCTACTATCTCTTTGATCTCTTCTATGGACTTATCAAAGCGTGGGGTGAAGCGCTTGTCCCAGGCCGGACGGTTGGCCTTTTCGTCAAGGTTCGTCTCCTGGCTGAGCCAGGAATTGCCGGTGGCGTAGAAATCCTTTTCCTTTTCCCCGTCGCTCTTTTTCGCTCCCAATATGGTGTCCAGGGCATGGAATGCTTTGGAGCAGTTTATATAGGGAAGATAGAATTTCCAAAGGTTTCCGTCCGCGGGATAGGGTTTGCGCATCAGGGACTTTTTATGGCGCTCGGGATCAGAGAAGCAGCTGATGTTGTCGAGGCCGAGCCAGACGTTGCTGATCTTGACGCCGTTGGCGACGAAACATTTCAAATTACCCAAGTGCTCCTGGGGCAGGCCCTCGGAATAACTCATGTTGTAAAAGCGGCCTTCCTTTATCTTCGAGACGTCGATCATGCCGACACGGGAAGAGCCGAAGAGGAAAGAGTCGAAGCGCGTCGGATTGTCGAGGATGTAGCGCGTCTTGATGAAATTCTGGTTGGGCTCCACGCCGTTGAAGCGGATCGCGTCGTAATGGAAAACATTATAGGGATCGAGCCAGATCGGGAAAGCGACCGTAACGAGAAGTATCAAAATTAGCGCAAGCGCGGCTTGCCAGATCATGTGAATGCTGAATTTCATAAATCAAAATTTTCCGTAGATCAGTTCCTGCGATTCCCCGGCTTTGCAAAGGAAGATCAAGATAAGAGTCACGATGTAGAAAACAACCGGGGCCTTTTTTGCTGAAGACGTCCAGGGATCCCTGTCTCGGTAAAAATACTCCGAGATGAAGACGATCAGGGCGGGAACGCAAATTCTCAGAACGTTCACTATGCCGGCCTCCCCCGCTATAATGGAAACGAAGCCTTCCCTGAAGTAAGCGAGAGGAGAGGTCGCGCCGACAAAAGCGTTCCGCATGATGTAGACCGCCTGCTGAATGGATTCGGATCTGAAAAAGAGCCAGCCGAAGAGCACAAGGAAAGCGGTGCAAAGCGCCCAGATAAATTTCGCGGCTTTCGACTTCGGGCCTTCCTTGGCGGGGAAAAGCAGTTTTTCCGCGACAAGTCCGAGGCCGTGCAGTCCCCCCCAAACGATGAAGGTCCAGTTGGCGCCGTGCCAGAGTCCGGAGAGAAGGAATGTCACCATGATATTGAAAGACCTTCTCAACTTCCCGCAGCGGCCGCCGCCCAATGGGAAGTAGACGTAATCCCTGAACCAGGTGGAAAGGGAGATGTGCCAGCGGCTCCAGAATTCCTTTATGGTCGCGGAGACGTAAGGGACACGGAAGTTCTCCTCCAGGTCTATGCCGAAGAGCCTCGCTACGCCGATCGCCATGTCGGAGTAGCCGGAAAAGTCGCAGTAGATCTGCAGGCTGTAAAGCAAAACGGCCAGGATGAAAACGAAGCCGCTCTTCGTTTCGCAGTCCGTAAAGGCGTTGTTGACGAGGACGGCGAGGTTGTCGGCGACGACCGCTTTTTTGACCAGGCCCCAGAGTATCTGCCTGGCTCCTCTGTCAAAACGGTCAAGAGTGAGCTCATTTGGCTCCCTGAGTGCCGGGAGAAAGCTTCCCGCCCTCTGGATAGGGCCGCAGATTACAAGCGGGAAAAAGGCCGCGTAGGTGAAGAAATAGAAGGGGTCCTTCTCCGCCTCAACGCTTCCCTTCCTCACGTCCGCAAGGTAGGAGATGAGGCGGAAGGTGTAAAAAGAAATGCCCAAAGGAACGAGCAGTTTCAAGCTCCAGTCGGCATCGACAAACGATCCGCAGATGAAGGGAGTGTACTTGAAAAAAAGAAGCGAAAGAAGCGAGACCAAAACGCCGGCAAGAAAGGAGGCCTTCGTGTTCTTCAGGGCGCAAAGGTAAACTATGCCCGTCGTTATGACAAGGTAAATGACGCACCACTTGGACAGGAAGACGTAAAAGAGCAAACTGGCCGCGAAGAGCAGCCATTTTCTCAGTCCCCTCGTCGGCTTCAGATGGAAAAGAAGAAGCGTCAGAGAAAGGAAAGCCAGGAATTTTAAAGAGAAAAAATCCATCCTAAGCCTTCAGTTTTCCTTCCGGTATCTTAAGTTCCTTCATTATGCCGACCATCAGGTCGATCGTTTCCTTATCAGGCAGCGCCGCCAGGCGCTGACCGTCCCCTGTCTTCATTATGATGACCGTGGAGGCGTAGGCGCCTTCTTTCAATTCTTCCACGACGTAAGCCTTCAGTTCCGAGAGCGGCTGGCTCGTGTAGTCGCCCTTGCGGCTCAAATAATAGGCGCCCTCTCTTTTTTCAAGGGTGACTCTTATGGCCCTTCTCCTTTCCAACGAGCGCCAGATAAAGGAAATGCCGAAAGCGGCCGCGAGCGCGGAAAAGAGCCTGATCGGCTCGAAGACCTTGCTGATGTCGCTGCGGCATTGGAAGGCAAAGAAGATCAGGATAAGCGAGAAGATGAGCGCCGTGTTGATGAATAGCGGTCTCGCGTTACGCCAGAAACTGCGCCTCCTTAGGCGGCGCAGTCTCAAAAGTTCCTGGAAGGAGCCGGGCTCCTCCCAAATGATCTCTTCGCCTTTTTTTATCATTTGATGTTGACGGGAACGAAGTCGCCAGCTACGAGGTCGGCGGGAATGTCGCCGATCTTAACGGTGTAGAAGCCCGTTCCGACCGCGAAGCGCGGGAGCCTCAGGACGGAGACGATGTCGGCGTGGCGGTCCGTGGCCGTGCAGTAGTTCTCGTCCGGATACGAGGGACGGCGGGTGATGGGGCCGAGGTCGGTCAGCTGGACGTTCTTGAAGACCTTCGCCATCTTGTCGGGATTGGCGCCCGTGGGCGGATGGTTCTCCTCCAGTTTGGAATTGAGATATCCGGGCTGAGAATTGTAGGCGTCGATCAGTTCGCCGTTGCGGTAAAGCCAGGTAAGGAGCGTCTCGTCGTTGTAGTTGATGACCGCGAAAGCGACGCAT
>DFCM01000042.1 GCA_002366995.1 bacterium UBP3_UBA3054
CCACCGTCACGGGCGTTGAAATGTTCCGCAAGCAGCTGGAAGAAGGCCAGGCTGGCGACAACGTCGGTCTGCTTCTCCGCGGCATTGACAAGGACGCCATTATGCGCGGCCAGGTCGTTGCCAAGCCCGGTTCCATTCATCCTCACACCAAGTTCATCGGCGAAGTGTACATCCTGACCAAGGAAGAGGGTGGACGTCATACCCCGTTCTTCAAAGGCTATCGTCCCCAGTTCTACTTCCGCACGACTGACGTGACCGGTTCCATCGAGCTGCCCGAGGGCGTCGAGATGGTCATGCCTGGCGACCACGTGACGATCAACGTCGAACTGATCACCCCGATCGCCATGGAGAAGGGTCTTAAGTTCGCTATCCGCGAAGGCGGCCACACCGTCGGTTCCGGTCAGGTTACCGAGATCAAAGAATAATTAGTAATTAGGAAATAATAATGTCTGACGAACAGCGCATTAGGATCAAACTGCGCGCGTATGACCATCGCGTGCTTGACGCTTCCACGCAGGATATCGTCGAGACGGCAAAGAGCACGGGGGCCCTCGTTACGGGCCCCATCCCTCTGCCGACGCAGATTGAAAAATACACCGTGAACCGCAGCCCGCACGTCGATAAGAAGAGCCGCGAACAGTTCGAACAGAGGACTCACAACCGCCTCATCGACATCGTCTGCCCGACTGCCAAGACAGTTGACGGCTTGAAGAAGCTGAATCTGCCCGCCGGTGTTGACATCCAGATCAAGGTGCTCTAATAGAGCGCTCTCATTTGAAGAAGTAATAATAGAGGAAAAGCAATGCTGCTTGGAAGAAAGATAGGAATGACGCAAGTCTACCGCGAAGACGGAACGGCCGTGGCCGTGACCGTCGTTCAGGCCGGACCCTGCGTCGTGTTGCAGAAGAAGCCTGCCGAAAAGAACGGCGGCGTGAACGCAGTGCAGCTTGGATTTGAACCGATAAAGGATAAAGCCGCGAAGAAGCCCCAGCTCGGCCACGCCAAGAAGGCCGGCCAGGCTCAGGCCTACCGCTTCTGCCGCGATATGCGCGTGGAAAACCTGGACGACTACGAAGTCGGTCAGACCATCGGCGTCGAGCAGTTCACTGTCGGCCAGACGGTCGACGTGATCGGCACCTCCCGCGGTATGGGCTACCAGGGCGTCATCAAGCGCCACCATCACCATGGCGGCGGCGACGCTCACGGCTCCATGTTCCACCGTTCCACCGGCGGTATCAGCTCAAGCGCGTATCCTTCACGTGTTTTCAAACTGCGCGGCATGCCCGGTCAGATGGGCAATGAGCGCGTTACTGTCCAGAGCCTGACGGTTGAGACGATCGATGCCAATGAGAATCTGATCGCCATCCGCGGCGCTGTTCCGGGCCCCAAGACCGGTCTCGTGATCGTCCGCCCGGGCGTTAAAGCCAAGGTTCAGAAATAAAAAGGAACTATAATAAATGGCATCATTAACAAAGATTAACATCGCGGGCGAGAAGACGGGCACTGTGGAAGTCAATGATACTTTCATGAACTTCCCCTACAATCCCGAACTCGTGCATGACTGTGTGGTCGCTCAGCTGGCCAACAAGCGTCAGGGCAACGCCTCTACGCTGACCAAGTCTGAAGTGAACCTCACGAAGAAGAAACCTTTCCGTCAGAAAGGCACCGGCAATGCCCGCGCCGGTTATTTCGCTTCCCCTGTGAGGCGCGGCGGCGGCATCGCCCACGGCCCTCATCCCAGAAGCTATGAACTGAAGATAAACAAGAAGCAGCGCCGCATCGCCCTTTACGGCACGATCGCCCAGATGATGCGCGACGGCTCCGTTTCCGTGATCTCCGATTGGAATTTCGAGAAGCCCCAGACGAAAGTCATGGCCGGCCTCAAGAAAGCCCTCGAGTCCCGCAAACTGATGCTGGTCGGACTGCCCGGCGACGAGTACGCCTGCCTGTCCACCCGCAACATCGAGAACGCGCTCTTCGTCATCACCGACCGGGTGAACGTTTTTGATCTCGTGAACGCCACCGAGGTGGTCCTCTCCGAGGCCGCCTACAAAGTCCTGGAAGAGCGTTTCCTGGCCAGCCAGAATATTAAGGAGGAAAAATGAAGAATCCCTCTGAAATAATCAAGAGCCAGATCATCTCGGAAAAGGGGACCTTCCTCGCCGAGACCGCCAACCAGTACATCTTCAAAGTGGCTGCCGACGCCAATAAGATTGAGGTCAAGGCCGCCGTTGAGGCGCTTTACCAGGTCAAAGTAGAGGAAGTGCAGATCCTGAACCGAGTCGGCAAAGAACGCCGCCGCGGCCTCAAGATCGGCTATGTTCCCGGATACCGCCGCGCCATCGTGCGCCTCGCTTCCGGCAATTCCATCAGCTTGACGTAAAAGTTGGCTTCACAGTTAGGAACTAAATTAGAATTATGGCAATCAAAAAATACAAACCCACAACCCCCTCAAGGCGCCACATGTCCAACATCTCGCGCGAGGACCTCTACAAAGAGGGCCCCGAGCAGAGTCTTGTGGTCAAACTGAAAAGCCATGCGGGTCGTGACGCCTACGGACACGTCTCAATGAGACACCAGGGCGGTCACCACAAACGCTTGTATCGTCTGATCGACTTCAAGCGCGACAAAGACGGCATCCCCGGCACCGTCGCGCGTATCGAATACGATCCTTATCGTACGGCTCACATCGCCCTCATCAACTATAAGGACGGCGAAAAGCGTTACATCATTGCCCCGGAAGGCATCGCGGTCGGCAACACGATCATGTCCGGCGACGA
>DFCM01000136.1 GCA_002366995.1 bacterium UBP3_UBA3054
GGCGACTCCCTCTGGGCCATCGCCAGGAATTACAAGCTCAAAGTCGATGACATCAAGAAATGGAACGGCATGAGCGACAACAGCCTCAAGCCCGGCATGGTCTTGAAACTAAAGGAGCCCGCCGAAGCCGCCCCTGAGACCAAAGCGGCGGAACCCGAAACGAAAGAAACAGCCGAGAGCGCCGAAGCGTCAGGCGACGGGACCTACACCGTGCAGAACGGCGACACCTACTACAGCCTCGGCAAGAAGTTCGGGCTCGGCGCCGAAAAACTGAAAGAATTGAACGACGGTCAGGAACTGAAAGCCGGCCAGGTTATAAAAGTCCGCGAGTAATGAGTGAGCAACTTGACGCCAAAAGCAGGATAGAATCGCTGCGCGCCCAAATAAGGCGCCACGACAGGCTATACTACGTCGAGAACGCGCCGGAAATAACCGACCAGAACTACGACCGCCTGATGGCGGAATTGATAGAACTGGAAAAACAGTTCCCCAAATTTTGTTCTCCCGACTCCCCCACCCAAAGAGTCGGCAACGAGCTCGCCGGAGAGTTCAAGACCTTAAAGCACGCCGTCCCGATGCTCTCGATTGGCAACACTTATTCCTACGCCGACATGCGGGAATTCGACGAGAGGATGAAAAGGGATCTTGGACTTGGCGTCAGCTATTCCGCGGAACTCAAGTACGACGGACTCGCCGTCTCCCTAACTTACGTTGACGGCAGGTTCACGCTTGGCGCGACCAGAGGCGACGGTGAAAAAGGCGACGACATCACCGCGAACTTAAGGACCATCAAAAACATTCCCCTTTTTTTGGAAAACGCCCCCAAAGGAACTTTCCACGTAAGAGGCGAAGTATTGCTTCCCCTCAAGGAACTGGAGCGCCTGAACAAAGAGCGAGAGGAAAACGGCGAAGCGCTTTTCGCCAACGCGAGGAACGCCGCGGCGGGAAGCTTAAAGCAGCACGACCCGGCCGTCACCGCGAAAAGAAAGCTGACCTTCGTGGCCTACGCCTCCGCCTGCTTCCCCGCCTTCGACGATCTGGAACTTCTGACTGCCTACAGAAAACTCGGCCTTCCCGCGGCCACCCCCTGCAAGATCTGCCGCGACATCGAGGACGCCGTCGCTTTCTGTGAGGAATGGAAGGAGAAGCGCTTCACGCTCCCCTTCGCCACCGACGGGATAGTCATAAAAGTGAACAGCTTCGCCCTCAGGGAAAAGCTTGGCGCCACCGCAAAATCCCCGCGCTGGGCCATCGCCTACAAGTTCCCGGCGGAAACGGCCGCCACCAAACTGCTCTCCGTATCGATGCAGGTCGGCAGGACGGGAGCCATAACGCCTGTCGCGAACCTTGAGCCAGTCAGATTGGCGGGCACGAAAGTCTCGCGCGCCACGCTGCACAATTTCGACGAAGTGGAGCGCCTCGACATAAGAGTCGGCGACACCGTGCTGGTGGAAAAAGCCGGCGAGATCATCCCCGACATCGTGGGCGTTCTGAAAGACAAGCGCGACGGTTCCGAAGAGAAGATCGTTCCTCCCGACAAATGCCCCGTCTGCGGAAGCCCTGTTTACAGAGATCCCGAAATGGCCGCCATAACCTGCAGCAACGCTAGCTGCCCGGCGGTCCTTAAGCGCGCGATCGCGCACTTTGCCTCGCGCAACGCCATGGACATCATGGGGCTCGGGCCGGCTGTGATAGACGAACTAGTCGACAAGAAGATCGTCTCCGACTACGGCGACCTCTACGCCATCAAGGGCGTGAATTGGCTGGCTTTCTCCAAAATAGGAGACAAGTCCGCGGCCAACCTAGATCACGCCCTGAATTTGAGCAAGCAGCGCCCCTACGACCGCCTCCTCTTCGCCATCGGGATACCGGGCGTCGGCAGCGCCACCGCCAGGACCTTGGCGAAAAGCTTCCCCACCATGGAAAAGCTTGCCTCCGCTTCTTTGGAAGAACTGACCGCTGTGGAAGGCATCGGCGAAATAAACGCGAAAGGCATCATGAGTTTCTTCGCTAACGCCAGGAACCTGGAAGCTTTGGAAAAACTCCGCTCCGCCGGAGTTTCCATGGAATACCGGGAAGTCGAGGACGTTCCGAAGATCCTGGACGGAAAGATCTTCGTCATAACGGGCGCCATCCCGGGCGTCAGCAGACTGGAGGCCGCCGCCACCATCCTAAAGTACGGCGGCACCGTCAGCGAGTCGGTCAGTAAGCAGACCAGCTACCTCATAACCGAGGACCTCTCCGCCAAGAGTTCCAAATTAGACAAGGCCCTGGAACTGGGCACTCCCGTGATCTCCTGGAAAGAACTGGCCGAGATGTGCGGCTTCGAGCCGCCGGAAATCGAGGAACCGCGGCAGTTCTCGCTCTTCCAAGAACCGAACAAGGAAGAGGAGCTGAAAGCCAGGAAAGCCCGCCTCGCCAAGGAAAAGGCGGAAAGCAAAACAGAAAATGAAAACAAGGAAAAGGAAGCGTCCCAGACCGACCTTTTCTCCGAGCTTTTTTAACCATACAAACTTTAAAACCATGCCATACACTTGTGATGTTTTCGTAATGGGCGCCGGACCCGGCGGGTACCCGGCCGCCATCAGGGCCGCTCAGCGCGGACTTAATGTTGTCATAGCCGAAAGGACCGCCGTGGGCGGCACCTGCCTCAACTGGGGCTGCATCCCCACCAA
>DFCM01000027.1:0-1860 GCA_002366995.1 bacterium UBP3_UBA3054
GCCGAAACTGATCTGGGCGGTGTGACCCGGGCGGGCGCCGCCGGAATAGAGAAAGCGGGCCACCATGTCGGACCACATCTCAAGGTCGTTCTTCGTATAGGCTACAAAGGTCGGTTTTCCCGTCGTGCCTGACGATCCGTGGAAGCGGATAACTTTTTCCTTCGGGACCGCCATAAGGCCCAGGGGGTAATTTTCCCGCATGTCGGTCTTGGTGGTGAAGGGAAGGTGCTTTATGTCAGCGACGCTTTTGATGTCCTCGGGCCCTATGCCGAGTTCTTTAAGTTTTTTGGCGTAGAAGGGAACGTTTTGGACTCTTTTTACGGTCTCTCTGAGTCTTAATACCTGAATGTTTTCAATCTCGTCGCGGGACAGGCATTCCGACTTGTCCCAGATCTTGTTTTCCAGTTTCATATGAGGCTTATTTATTGGTGTTGAAAAGTTCCTGCGTGCTCAGTACTACGAATCCGTTGGAGACGAGTTTGGAATAAGCTTTCTCGGTGTCGCTCACGCGGTAGAGGAAGATGTGGCGGTTGGCGAAGGCGTAGACGTACTCAACGTTGATGTTTTCCTTGTTCAGGATGTCCGCGACCTGCGCCAAGCGTCCGGGCTGGTTGTCGATCCTGACCGCCAAAACGTCGGCGATGTTGACGATGAAGCCGGCTTTCTCAAGCAGAGCCTTGGCCGATTCCGCATCTTCGACGATAAGTCTAAGGATGCCGAACTGGGCGGTGTCGGCCAGCGTCAGTGTGTAGATGTTCACTCCGGCTTCGCCCAGCGTGTTGCAGATGCTGTAGACGTTTCCGGGCTTGTTCTCCAAAAAGAGGGAAAGCTGTTTTACGGTTTCCATGAACCTTCTCCTTTGGTTAGAAAAATAAGTTTCTAATCTTATATGATAGCATACCGGGCAAGAGGGGGTGCCTCTTGCCCGGTATGAGGGAAGGGAAACCAAGGGCTTTGGTCAGCCGTTGTTCCTGAGGTCGGTGACGCGCTTGGCCTTGCCCATGGAACGCTCCAAAGAGCCAGGTTCCACCGGGGTGACGGTGACCGCCAGGCCGATGATGCTCTTGATGGCGTTGCCGATCTTCTTCTGGATGGTCTCGATGGAGCGGATGGTGTCGCCGAAGAGTTCGGGGGCCAATTCCACCTGCACTTCCAGAGTGTCGAGGTCGCCGTGGCGCCTGACCACGATGTGATAGTGAGGCTGGACGCCGGGGATCGTAAGCAGGGCCGCTTCGATCTGACTTGGGAAGACGTTGACGCCCCTTATGATGAGCATGTCGTCGTTGCGGTGGTCGATGCGCTTGATCCTTCTGATGGTGCGGCCGCATTCGCATGTGCCTTTCACGATGACGGAGATGTCCCTGGTGCGGTAGCGCAGCATGGGCATGCCGAACTTGTTCAAGGTCGAGATGACCAGTTCGCCTTCCGTGCCGTCGGGCAGAGCCTCGCCGGTCTCGGGGTCGATCACTTCGGGATAGAAGAGGTCCTCGAAGATGTGCAGTCCGCTGCGGGCGGGGCAGTCCATGGCGACGCCGGGGCCAGAGATCTCGGTCAGGCCGTAGATGTCCCAGGCCTTGATGCCGGATTCTTTTTCGATCCTTTCGCGCATCTCGTTGGTCCAGGGCTCGGCGCCGAAGATGCCGTGCCTAAGCTTCATCTTCTTGAAGTCGTAGCCGAGCTGCTTGGCCTTTTCAATAATGTGGAGGAAATAGCTTGGCGTGCAGCTGATCGCTGTGACGCCGAAGTCGCTCATAAGTTTGATCTGGCGTTCAGTGTTGCCGCTGGAGATGGGCAATACGGTGACGCCCAGCCCTTCGGCGCCGTAATGCAGCCCCATGCCGCCGGTGAAGAGGCCGTAGC
>DFCM01000027.1:1933-3812 GCA_002366995.1 bacterium UBP3_UBA3054
TGAAGAGGCCGTAGCCGTAGGCGTTCTGAAGTATGTCGCCGGATCCGATGCCCGCGATCATCAAAGCGCGCATGGTGGCTTCCTGCCAGCATGCCACGTCTTCTTTGGTGTAGGCTATGACGATGGGGCTTCCGGTGGTGCCGGAACTTGCCTGCAATCTAATGATGTCTTCCATGGGAACGGAAAGCAGGCCGAAGGGATAGGTGTCCCTAAGGTCGACTTTCTTGAAGAAGGGCAGTTTCTGAATGTCCTTCATTTCCTTGATGCAGGTATCGTCCAGGCCTTTCTCCTGCATGCGGGACCTAAAGAGCGCTTGGTTCTTGTAAGCGTGGGATACGACGTTTTTAAGCCTTTTGAGCTGGATGGATTCCAGTTCGTCGCGGCTCATGAAATCTTTTTTCGCTAAAGCTTGTAAAGCTGATTTGTCCATATTGGTATGTTTTTAGTTTTCGTTTTCGCCGGAGAAGAGCTCCTCGTGGGAAAGAAGCGTGAACCCGTTTTCGTTTAGGATCTGGAAAGCCTTTTCGTTGTCGCTCACTCTTAAGAGGAAGATCCTTCTCATGGCGAAGGCGTAGGCGTATTCCAGGTTGATTTCCGAAGCGGAGAGCAGTTCGTAGATCTTGGCCAGAACGCCCGGGCGGTTGTCGATCCTGACCGCCAGGACTTCGGTTATGTTGACGATCACTCCCGCTTTTTTCAGGACCTCGCCGGCCGCTTCGGGATCCTCAACGATAAGGCGCAGAAGCCCGAACTGGTTAGTGTCGGCCAGCGAGAGCGTAAAGATGTTTACGCCGGCGTCGCCCAAAGTCTTGCAGATCTTGTAGGCGTGGCCAGGCTTGTTCTCCAGAAAAACGGAAAGCTGTTTGGCGGTTTTCATGTAAGTCTCCTTTCTAGGTTGCTTGAGAAAACATTTTCTATAAGTTTAGCAAAAGATCCGGATAAAAATCCACTGGTTAATCTTTTCCGCGGGAGGGGTCTCTTGCAAAATGAAAGCTAAAGTGCTACTATAGTCGCCGAACAATCACGGACTACTGAACATGAATCGCAATTTCGGCTATTGGTTCTACTTTTATTACACCGAGCTTTCTCAAGCTGGGGGAACCTTGTCGTAATTGAATAAAAGTGGATTCAGAGTACGAAGAGAGCCTGGCTTGAGCAAAGCCGGGCTCTTTCTTTTTCAGAGAAAATAATAATCAACCATTAAGGAAAAACTATGATAATACTTATCAAGCAAGGCGCCGAAAAAAGCCAGGTCGACAATCTCATAAACTGGCTGAAGGCTCACAACATCGATCCGCACATCTCTGTCGGTTCGCATGAAACACTCATCGGCTGCGTCGGCGACGTGGCTCACCTGGACATCGACCTCGTCTCCGCCCTGGACGTGGTGGCGAGCGTGCAGCGCGTGGGCGACCCGTACAAGGCCGCCAACCGCAAGTTCCATCCGGACGACTCCGTTATCGATTGCGGCGGACAGCTGATCGGCGGAGGCAACTTCCAGGTCATCGCCGGACCATGCAGCGTGGAAAGCGAAGAGCAGATAATCGAGGTCGCCAAGGCGGTCAAGGCCGCCGGCGCGACGCTGCTCAGAGGCGGCGCCTTCAAACCCCGCACCAGCCCGTACTCCTTCCAAGGCTTGGGCGTGGAAGGTCTCAAGATGCTCATGGCCGCCAAAAAGGAGACAGGCCTTCCCATCGTCACCGAGCTTATGAGCTTCTCACAGTTCGAGTACTTTCACGACGTGGACGTCATCCAGATCGACGCCCGCAACATGCAGAACTTCGACATCCTTAAAGAAGTCGGCCACAACACCAAGAAGCCCATCCTTTTGAAGAGGGGACTCAGTTCCAGCCTGCAGGAGCTTCTTATGAGCGCCGAG
>DFCM01000072.1 GCA_002366995.1 bacterium UBP3_UBA3054
GAAAGGCCGAAGCGGTTCACGAGTTCAAAGGGCGAAACGAATCTCAGTTCGGTCCCGAAACTGCGGTAAGCGTCCAGAAGGAAGACGATGTCGGGGAAGCTTTCAATGGTGAGATTCAGGAAACGCTGCGCGGTCTGAAGGTCCTTTTTCCTCGCCGCGCATGCCCATCTGGCCGCAAAGTTGCAGCTTTTCTGAAGTTCGTCCCTATCCATGAGCTTGCAGCCTCTTATCAAGCCGTGGCGATAAGCCTTGGCAATGCTCGTGTAGGAAAGGTCGTCCGGCGAAACGGCCGGCAAAAGCGCCAGCTGCGAGCACAGTTCATTCCTGCTTTCCCCGCTCCATGATGCGCCTGCGCAATCAAGCACGGCAAGATACATGGCCGCCAGCTGCTGGGCGGAGTGAACGGCGACGCTGGATCTCAGAAGGAACACCCGTTCGTTCGAAACTTTGATCTCGCATATGTCGCTGACGGGACTGAAATCCGCGGGGACGTCAAGGCTCAGGAGCCACCAGGCGCTTCCCTGCGCGCCGGCCAAAGCGTCTTTCCTTGACAGAAGGTCTTTGTCTTCCAAGATTTTCCAGTTGCGGGCGGATTTCCTCCTGCTCTCATAGCGCAAAACATCGTAAAGCGGCGTGCCGCTTTCCTCGCCTCTCGCCAGCTTCGGCATAATGAGGACGTCGCCTTCCTTGAATCCTGTCATCCGGTCGTCAAGACATTTGCAGATCCTGTCCGTGATCTCGGAAAGGTCGCTCGCTTCGGATTCGAAGCCGGAGGTCTTGGCTGCCAAGAGATAAAGCAGGAAGGGCAGGACCAAGAGCGAAGCGAACAAAGGCCTGAGCCTCGGAGCGGATGCCATCCGGCACAAAAGCCTGGCGAGCAAGGTGAGAATCTGGCCGCAAAGCATGCCTCCCGCTCCTATTATCATAGAGAGGAAAACCGTTGACGCGTATCCGATCGTTCCGGGATCGAGCTTGACCAACCTCAAATAGAAGTAGAAGAACACGCTGGTCAAAACGCAGTAAAGTCCGCAGCGTTTGACGTCCGTGAAGAACATCAGAAGCGCGCCCAGAACGCAGGAGACAGTGCAGAGCAGGCTGGTGCGGGCAAGGAACGGCGAAACGGTTATGGGGTTCGGGGAGGAAACGATCCAAAAATCACCGCCGACGTCGTATTTCAGGGGATCCAGACCTCCGCAGAAGAAAAAGAGCGCCGCGACAGGCAAAGCAAGCGGCAGGAAACGGCTGATGGCAAGAATGACAAATTCGCCAAAGCCTTTTTTCTTCGCGTTCCAAATAATGCCGACCGTCTGGGTCAGCGTTATCAGAACGAGGCATAGGAAAGCGAAGACGGGCATCGTTCCCGGCATTCCGGCCAGAAGCGAGATGAGAAGGCAGCGGACGAGAAAATACTTGTATCCTCCTCTGTAACCGCTGACCGTCGCTCGGTAGGTGGTGAGAATCAGAAGCAAAAGCAAAAGCTGAATGGAGAAAAGCCCGCCGTCCAGCTGCAGGAGATTTTTCCCGGCGAAAAGGAAGAGCAGATCCAGCGTCGCGAGCGTCGAAGCGGTCAGCATCCTGACGATCCCCTGCGAGAAAGCCAGGATGAAAATGCAGAGCACCGAAACGAGGCAGGACATCATCGAGTATTGGCGCGGCGTGACCAGCCCGGCGTAATTGATCTTGGAGCACAGCCAGGCGTACGCTATCTGCAGGGCGCCGAACAGAGAACCGCAGCGGGCGCCGGACTCGTCGAAAAAGAGTTCGCGCCAGCTTTCGAACATGTGGGTCTGGCGGAAAATGTGATCCTGGTTCATGTTGAAGTTCCGGTACATTCCTTCGGAAAGCTTCCAGAACGCAACGGCTATCGCGATAACCGCCAAAAACACGATCGCGTAGGTCGAAGCCTTTACGATCAGCCTGCCCTTTGCGCCGATGGTTTCCCGCGTCAAGGGAGCGTCGGATGAAGAGCCGTCTGAAACGTAAGCCTGACCGGGTCCTCCGTAAACGCCGGAACCGCCGTCGTAATATTCTTCAGATTTTTTCCCGCCGAAAAGCGAACCGACCCAGTCTATCGCCTCGAAGACCCTGAAAAAGCCTATGAATGACAAGAATTTTTCCCAAAAAGTCTCCTTGTTTATGCCTTCATCCCCGCCCTCTTCCTCGTCGGACGAGAAAAGGAAGGAGTAAAGACGGGAGAACTGCTCCTGGAAGAAATCGGTGGTCACCATAAGGAAGGTATGGAAGGGCCGGCCCTCGTTGTCCTCTATTTCGGGAGTTTCCTCCTCGACATTCTCTTCGCTCGCTTCCTCGACCTGTTTGCTCTTGAAAACATAGCTCTTGCCCAGAATATAATTGACTATTATTACTATGGGCTGGGTTATGTATTTGGCCGCCACTTCCGGCGTGACGATCTGGAACGCGAAATAGCACCCTCCCAGCGAGAAAGCCAGTTCGTAATCTTTGGGGAGGAGATAGGCGAACAGCGTGGTAAGGCCCACGTCCAAAACGCCGGAAAGCCCCCTGGCCAGGACGAAGCGCCAGACTTCCATGCCAAGTTCCTTCTTGTTTTCACATTTAGAGTTGAAAACGAAGATCTTGTTGGAAACATAGGCGAAAATTTTGGCGCAAACCACGGAAATTACGCCCGAGGTCGTCACCCCGCATCCGAGTTTGTAAAGAACGTGGTAGACGGCCACGTTGACGACGGTCGTCAAGACGCCGCACACCAGGTAGGCTATCACCTCTTTGGTCGTGCTTTTCTTTTTTCCTGATTTCGCCATAGGGAATGATTTCTCTAAACCGAACATATTCTAGCAAAAAAACGCCCGCCGACCAATAGGCGCTATTGCAAAAGAAATCCCCTTTTGGTAGACTTTCCTCACAGTCAGCGGAGAGATGGCTGAGTGGACGATAGCAACGGCTTGCTAAGCCGTCATACGGTGTTTAACCGTATCGAGGGTTCGAATCCCTCTCTCTCCGCCACTAACTAAACAGCCGCGTCAAGCGGCTTTTTTTAACCCCACTCTATTCTGCGATGTTCTCTTTTCTGAACCGCGGGCTCGATTACGAGCCGCCCAAAGAGCGGGTGGTCATGCCGACCGGCAAACTGCTCGCCTACGCCCAGCCCCATATCATGCCGTACGTTGTCTACGGGATCTGCACGGCCGTGCTCGCCAAGATCATCAATCCCTACCAGGCTTACATTTTCGCGTTCGTATTGACGCTTCTCACGGTCGGGATATATTGCGCGAAGGGCGAATATCCGGAATTCTCCCTCAAAGGATTGAAGTTCGGCGACTGGCTTTTGGCTTTCGCGATCGGCGTGGTCGGCATAGTGCTCTGGATACTTCCCTACCACTTCGCCTGGAAAGTCATGTTCGCGAGGATCCCTGTTTTCGGCAACGAGAACATCTACCTTTCCCTGACCT
Organism: bacterium UBP3_UBA3054; assembly: GCA_002366995.1. GTDB lineage: Bacteria > Auribacterota > UBA3054 > UBA3054 > UBA3054 > UBA3054. Next base: position 3,429 of record DFCM01000072.1, read on the forward strand.
ACGGCTTTGAATTCGCCGAAGACGCCTTCCACAAAGCGCAGGGCGCCCTCATACTGCTTCCCAGCGAGCTGCCGAAATCTTCTTTTTCCGCCCAGATCCTCCAAATTGGCGCCGCGCAGATGAAAGATTTCCTGCACCTCAGTATGGACGCCGGCGTCCTGGCCAACATCCTTCTGGCAATAAGGATCGCCGGGGCCGCGATTATGGTCCCCTTCTTCGAGGAGCTTTTCAGCCGCTCCGCCCTGACAAGATTCTGCGTGGCCGAGCAATATAAGGAAGTGCCTATAGGATACTACACCAAGAAGAGTTTTCTCATCGCCATCGGCTTCTTCATTCTCTCCCACCCCTGGTGGTTCGTGGCGCTCATCTGGGGCGGTTTGATCTTCTTCCTTTATTATTATAAGAAGAGCATTCCCCTCTGCATCTTCGCGCACGGCGTCTCCAATCTTCTTCTGGGCCTTTACGTCGTGGCGACCGGGAATTATTACCTCTGGTGAGAACTTGACAATAAAAGAGCGCTTATGCTACCATTTCCGCAAATGATCATGGCGCTCTTCTTTTTTACCGCGCCTTAAAAGTTTTTCCGACTGATCGTTTATTTTTTTGTCGCTTCTGCGACGGAATTTTTCCCTCCCTCTTGCAAGAAAATTATCAATCAATTTTTGCAATTACATGGCTAATTACAGCAACAAACAGCGCAAAGGTCGTTTCCACAAGAACAGAAACAACAATAACAACGGCAAATTCCGGAATTACGGCGGCCGCAGGCGTTATTTTGACAACAAATTCCACAAAGACCCCGTCCTGGATGAACCGCCTCAGGAATTCACTCCCGTTTCCGGCGTGGTGAGACGCAACGACAAGGGCCCCATACTTAGGAAACCGGAAAGGTCCTTTAAGCCCGACGGCGACGAAATATACATCCGCCAAGAGCTCTGCCGCCGCTACGGCCTTATCCAGGGTGCTTTCATTGAAGGACGCATGGTCGAGATAGACGGCAAGAAATGGGTCTATGAGATCGATTCCGTGAACGGCCTGCTTCCCGAAATTTTCCGCTTCAGGCCCCAGCTCACGGAGCTTCCGGCCGTGGCGCCCGTTGAGCGCTTCGCTCTCGCGGCGACCGGCGACGAGACCATGCGCATAATCGACCTTGTGACGCCGATAGGCAAAGGCACGAGAGCCTTGATCGTCTCTCCCCCGAAAGCCGGCAAGACCACCATCCTTGAAAAACTGGCCGCCTCCATTAAGAAGGTTTCCCCCGAGAGCCACGTCATCGTCCTTCTGGTCGACGAAAGGCCGGAGGAAGTCACCCAGTTCAAGCGCGTATTAGAGGGCGTCGACGTCCTCGCCTCCTGCAACGACCAGACTCCCAAGGAGCACGTCGAATTGGTCAGGGCCACCATGGACATGATCAAAGTGGAACTGGAATGCGGGAAAGACGTCGTCGTGCTGCTTGACAGCATAACGAGGACCGGCCGCGCCTTCAACTTAAACAACGTTTACAGCAACAAGCTTATGTCCGGCGGCCTGGCGCCCGGCTCCATGGAGATCCCCCGCCGCTTCTTCGGCATGGCGAGGAAAATAGAGAACGGCGGATCGCTCACCATAATCGCCACCGCTCTCATAGACACCGGCTCCCGCATGGACGAACTGATCTTCCAGGAATTCAAAGGCACCGGCAACTGCGAGATCGTCCTCGACCGCGTTTTGGCCGAAGCGAGGATCTTCCCCGCCGTCAACGTCTATCAGTCCGGCACCCGCCGCGAAGAGCTTCTCTACTCCGAAAAGGAATACGCCAAGATCGTGACGCTCCGCCGCATCCTGGCGGACGAGAACGTGAAGGACGCCGCGCTGACGCTGAAGGAACTCATCGCCCGCTAC
>DFCM01000003.1 GCA_002366995.1 bacterium UBP3_UBA3054
ATCCTTTCCAGACACTCCCTGTTGAGCTTGTTGGCGTTGCTGTTGTTGCTCAAAGTAAGAAGGCCGATGCGCGCCCTTATTCCCATTTCTTTTGCGGCCCTGGCGGCGTCGAGGGGGAACCAGTACATGTCCTCGAAGTGGACGGTTCCGCTTTTGATCATCTCCAGGATCGCCAGCCGCGTCCCGTTGTAGATGTCTTCGCCGGTCATTTTGGCTTCGAAGGGCCAGACGTATTCGTTTAGCCACTTGAAGAGCTCCATGTCGTCGGCGTAGCCGCGCATGAGGCTCATGGCCGCGTGAGTGTGAAGATTATAAAAAGCCGGCGTTATGGCCATGCCGCGCGCTTCCAAAACGGTTTCATCGGGCAGGGGAGAGAGATTTGGGGCGATCTCGCTGAAAAGACCGTCCTTTATCCTAACGTCGACAACTTCGCCGAATCTCACGGCGCCCTTTATGAGTATGCCAGGATCATTCTTCATATGTCATTATATTATCATAATCCCAGATTGAAAAAAGCACGCCAGTTTTGCTACAATTCACGTAAATTAATAACAAGGAGTTAAACTATGCTGTCTGACATTGAGATCGCCCAAAGCTGTAAAATGAAGAAAATATCCGACCTGGCCGCCGAATGGGGGATAGGGGAGGACGAAATAGAGCTTTACGGCAAATACAAAGCCAAACTGAACGAGAACCTCTTCGCGAGATTAGCGAACGAAAAAGACGGCAAGCTCATCCTTGTCACGGCCATCAACCCGACTCCCGCCGGGGAAGGCAAGACCACCGTGTCGGTGGGCTTGGCGCAGGCCATGAACAGGCTCGGCAAAAAGACCATGCTGGCCTTAAGGGAACCGTCTCTGGGCCCGGTCTTCGGCGTCAAAGGCGGCGCGGCGGGCGGCGGCTACTCTCAGGTCGTCCCGATGGAGGACATCAACCTCCACTTCACCGGCGACATTCACGCCATCACCGCGGCCAACAACCTGCTCTGCGCTTTAATCGACAACCATATCCAGCAGGGGAACCAGCTCGGCATCGATCCCAGAAGGATCCTTTTTAAGCGCTGCCTCGACATGAACGACCGCAATCTTCGTCAGATCGTCATCGGCTTGGGCGGCAAACCGAACGGCACGCCCAGGGAAGACGGCTTCCAGATCACCGTCGCTTCCGAGGTCATGGCTATTTTCTGTTTGGCCAAAGACCTTGACGACCTCAAGGAAAGGCTTAACAACATAATCGTCGCCTACACCTACACCGGACAGCCTGTGGACGTCAGGGAACTCGGCTGCGGCGGCGCTTTGACCGCCATGCTCAAAGACGCCATCAACCCCAACATGGTCCAGACGCTGGAAGGAACGCCCGCCCTCATACACGGCGGACCTTTCGCCAACATCGCGCACGGCTGCAACAGCGTGAGAGCGACAAGACTGGCGCTGAAGCTAGGGGACTACTGCGTTACGGAAGCCGGCTTCGGAAGTGACCTCGGCGCTGAGAAATTCTTCGACATCAAGTGCCGCTACGCCGGCCTCAAACCGGAGTGCGTAGTCCTGGTCGCGACGATAAGGGCCCTGAAATACAACGGAGGCGTTCCCAAGACGGAACTGAAGACGGAGAACGTCGAAGCCTTGAAGAAAGGCCTTGTCAACCTCGAGACGCACGTCGAGAACCTCAAAAAATTCGGGCTGCCCGTGGTGGCCGCCATCAACCGCTTCGAATCCGACACGGACGCCGAGATAAAAGCCCTGGAAGATTGCTGCCAAAGGCTCCAGATCCCGGTCTCGCTTACGGAGATCTTCGCCAAGGGCGGCGAAGGCGGCATAGACCTGGCTCAGAAAGTCCTTTCCGAGCTCGACAAGAACTGCTCCAATTTCCATTGCCTCTATGAGCTCGACCTTTCCATCGAGGAGAAACTCGAGAAGATCGCCAAAGAGATCTACCGCGCCGACGGCGTCAACTTCGACGCCAAAGCCAGGAAGATGCTGAAAGAGATCAAAGAGATGCAGCTCGACCATCTGCCGGTCTGCGTGGCCAAGACGCAGTATTCGCTTTCCGACGATCCCACGAAGCTGGGCAAACCGACAGGCTTCAAGCTGAACGTCAGGGAACTCAAGATCTCCGCGGGCGCCGGCTTCATAGTGGCCCTGACAGGGGACATCATGACCATGCCCGGCCTGCCGAAGGTTCCGGCGGCCATGAATATCGACTGCTACTACGATCCCGAAAAGCGCGAAAGCGTCATAACCGGTCTTTTCTAAGCTATTTATGGATATCTACACCCTTATATTTTTTGTCCTGATCATCGGGGCGGCTATAGCTTTCGCCATTATTTCCAGCAAAAGATTGGAAAAGAAGCTTCAGGACCAAACGGATAAAGAGCTTTATCAGAAGCTTTTAGATTCTGGTCTGGAAAATGTCAACAAAAACATAGGGGACTTAAGGAGCTACGTTGGCGAAAGGTTCGGCAAGATCGAGGAAGCCCANNACCATGCCGGGCCTGCCGAAGGTCCCGGCCGCCATGAATATCGACTGCTACTACGATCCCGAAAAGCGCGAAAGCGTCATAACCGGTCTTTTCTAAGCTATTTATGGATATCTATACCCTCATATTTCTCGCCCTGGTCATCGGGGCGGCCGTCTTCTTCGTCTGTTACAGCAAAAGGCTGGGTAACAAAATTCAGGAACAGACAGATAAAGAGCTGCAGCAGAAACTTTTGGAAGACGCGGCTATAAATAATTTAAGGAAAGACATAGGTGATTTTAGAAGCTATGTCACTGAAAGTTTCGGCAAGATCGAGGAAGCCCAGAACAACGTAAA
>DFCM01000121.1:0-13772 GCA_002366995.1 bacterium UBP3_UBA3054
ATGTTCGCGGCCGTGATGCTGGGAATGCGCTTTATTACTTTCGGAAGCCTGATAAAACTGCCGCTTCTCGGCCTTTTGGGAGCGGTCGTTTACTTTGTCCTCGCGATCGCCGCGAAGAAGTTTTCCCTGAAAGCGCTGTTAGAGGAACTGGTCGGCTAATTCTCGTGCCAGAAAGGAGACATCTTGCGGATCCTTTCTATCACTTTCGGCATTTCCGAGATAACATAGTCAATTTCCGCTTCGGTGGTGTAGCGGCTTAAGCTGAAGCGCACGGCGGAATGGGCGAGTTTGGCCGGCAGACCCTGCGCCAGGAGAACGTGCGAAGGCTCCAATGATTCGCTCGAGCAGGCGGAGCCTGTGGAAGCGCAGATGCCCTTGTCGCTCATGGAAAGCAGAATGGCTTCGCCCTCTATGAACTCGAAGGAAATGTTCGTCGTGTTGGGAGTGCGTTTTTCCCTGTCGCCGTTCAGGTAAGAGTAGGGGATGGCAAGCAGGCCCGCTTCCAGTTTGTCCCTGAGCCTTCTGATCTCGGTCTGTTCGTATTCCAAAGCTTCGCCGGCCATCTCGCAGGCTTTGCCGAGCGCCGCGATGGAGGCGACGTTCTCCGTGCCGGCTCTGCGGCCGCGCTCCTGGTGTCCTCCCGCCAGGAAGGGACGGAAGGGAGTTCCTCTCTTCAGGTAAAGCGCGCCGACGCCTTTGGGCGCATGGATCTTGTGGCCCGATATCCCGAGCATGTCCACGTTGAGTTTCTGGACGTTGATTCCAATTTTGCCGGCGGCCTGCACAGCGTCCGTGTGCATCAAAGCGCCGTGTTTGTGGGCGATCTCGGTCAGCTCTTCTATCGGCATTATGCAGCCGGTCTCGTTGTTGGCGTACATTACGGAAACGAGCGCGGTCTTTTCGCTTATGACATTTTCAAGCGACGAGGTTTCCACCAGGCCGCTCTTGTTGACGGGCAGGACCTTGACGGCGTATCCCATCCTTTCCAGATGCTTTCTAAGGTTGAAAACGGCGGGGTGTTCCACGTCGGATATGATGACTTCGTTTCTTTCGGTGCCAAGCGCTTGCAGGGAGCCCAAAATGGCGGTGCTGTCGGATTCCGAGCCGCAGCTCGTGAAGATGATCTCATCGTCGTAGGCGGCGCCCAAAAATTCCGCCACCTGACGCCTGGCTTTCTCAACGGCCTTGATAGGCCTTCTCGCGAACTCGTACATGCTGGAGGGATTGCCGTACTCCTCCTTAAGATATGGGAGCATGACTTCCAGCACTTCTTTCGCCACGCCGGTGGTGGCGTTGTTGTCAAGGTATACGAACATTAGATTTGGCAGCAGGGGTGGCTGTTCACGCGGTCTATTATTTCTTTGATCTCTTCTTTGCAGCTTCCGCAGGCGCCGCCGGCCTTGGTGTAGGCGGTCACCTCTTCCACTGTCGTGAGATGGTTTTCCCTTACGACTTTCTCGATCAGCTTATCGGTTACGGCGAAGCATTTGCAGACGAGCTTTCCTTCCAGCTCTTCCTTTTCCTCTGGCTTTATGCCGCGGTAGTCGTTGACGGCCGCCTCCAGGGCTTCGCTGCCCATGACCGAGCAGTGGAACTTGGCCTGCGGCAGTCCGCCCAGAGCCTCGACGATGTCCTTGTTGGTGATCTTCAGCGCTTCGTCTATTTTTTTGCCGATGACCATTTCGGTCAGGATGCTGGCGCTCGCGATGGCGGAGGCGCAGCCGAAAGTTTTGAAGGTCGCTTTCTCGATGACTTCGGTCTTCGGGTCTATTTTCAGATAGAGATACATGACGTCTCCGCAGGCCATCGAACCGACTTTGCCGATCCCGTTGGCATCCTCGAGCTCACCCATGTTGCGGGGGTTGCGGAAATAATCCATCACTTTGTCACTGTAGTCCCACATTTTTCTTCCTGTCTTTTATTGATTTATTAATTCCTTGCTCAAATTGATCTTAAGCAGTCTGTCCCTGGCGCCGGAGAGCCTTTCCATAAAGGCGTTGTAAACGTGGTTGGGCACCGAACGCTTGGGGAAGATGGTCGCTTCCACGCCCCAGTCCACGGGCTCCTGGGTAAAGAGATCCTGGTAGATCGGCTCGAGATTGGAGCGCGTTATAGGATAAGCGTCCCTCTGGCAGCTGAAGCTCCAGAAAAGATGGTTCTGATAGTTGTCCTTTTTGTCCGCGTTGTAGAGGAAAAGTGAGATGTCTATCCTCTCGTAGAGCATCGACTCCGTGTAGTCGAGGCCGACAAGGAAAGTGTAGTCTATCAGCGAAGTGTCCTCCCTCAGCTCCTCCTTGGTCACCAGAACGTATCCGTGGTCGGTGAGGTATTTCGTGGTAAGGCCCTGTATGAGTTCGGCGATTCCCTGGTCCTCAGCCTCTTTCAAGGGAAGGAAGCAGAAGCCCACGTAGTTGCTCGGGTTGATGTTCAGGCTTTCCTCAACCGCGAAATTGTTGTACTCATGGCTGAAGAAATACGTGTGGCCGGTCGAGGGGTGCGTGTAGACGCAGCCTGTGAAGACGACCAGCATCAAGCTGGCAAACAGCAAGAGTCTCAGTTTATGCATTTGTTAGTTTGCCTCCTCGCACGGTCTTATGTCGACCAGCTGAAGTTCTATGGAATTAGCGTTGCGGTAATCGTTCATGTAAGGGAAGACGACCATGTCGAACTTGGGAAGGGACTCAAGTTCATACAGCCTTTCCTTCCAGTTGTAGGCGAAGACTTCGCGGTAGACGCCGTTCTGGACCACCATGAATTTCAAGTGCTTGCCCTTTATCACCTGCGGCTCGTCCGCGAGATAGACGCCCTTGACCGCGAACATAGGCTCGGGATTGCCGGCGCCGTACGGTTCGCAGTTGCCTATCAGTCCGATTAGCTCCTCGTCAAGATCTTCCAAAGTTACGAGCGCGTCGACTTCAAGGCTGGTCTTCTGGGCCTCGTTTTCCCTCGCTTCCTTCGCGAGCCTGTCAAGTTCTGTCCTGAGCGCGTCGATCTTGTCCCTGCTGACGGAAAGCCCGGCCGCGATCCTGTGTCCGCCGTAGTTTTCCAATAGGTCGCCGCAGCGCCTCAATGCGTCGAACATGTGGAAGGAACCGCAGCTGCGGCAGCTTCCTTTGCCCGTGTCGCCCTGCATGGCGATTATGACGGCGGGGATGCCGTAGCGCTCGACCATTCTCGAGGCCACGATGCCGATGACGCCGGGGTTCCAGTTTTCGCCGGCCACCACGATGACGTTCGGGCCGTCCGGCATGATGGAGGGAAGTCCTCCCGGTATCTTCGGAAGTCCAGCGAATTCGGACGGCAGCGTTTTCTCGAAAGCGGCCTGGGCCTTGCGGAAAGTTTCCTTTTCGATGCGCTGGCGCTCCTTGTTCGCGTCCTCGAGTTCGTTGACGAGAACTTCGCCCATGACGGCGTCCTTGGTCAGCATCAGCTCGACGGCGGTGGAGGCGTCCGTCACGCGGCCCGGAGCGTTGAGCCTCGGAGCCAGGGAGAAGGTCACGTCCTTGACGTCGCAGTCGTAAGCGCGCGTTTTTTCAATGAGCTTTCTCAGGCCCGGCCTCGTCGTGTTCTTCAAGGCCGCAAGCCCGTATTTGACAAAGATCCTGTTCTGCCCGTAAAGGGGCACAACGTCCGCTATCGTTCCGAGCGCGACCAGATCGAGGTATTCCTGGAGCCTGATGCTGGCGGCTTTCTTGAGCTTCTTCTGCCCGGCTTTCTTGACGATGCACCAGCAGAGCATGAAAGCGACGCCGACGCCGGCCAGGTCGAAGTATCCCGCCTCGCTTGACTCGCCGGAGCAGTTTTCGATCTTGGGATTGATGATCGAGAAGGCGTTCGGAAGGACGAAAGACTTCAAGCCGCTGGCTGTGAAAAGATCGGCCGATGGATCGAACTTCGGCTCGTGGTGGTCGGTTATGATAACGTCCACGCCGCGCTTTTTGAGAAGTTCGACTTCCTCCATGGCGTTGATGCCGCAGTCCACGGTTATCACGACGCGCACCCCTCTGTCGGCCATTTCGCCGATGCGTTTGGAGGAGAGTCCGTAGCCGTCCGTCAGGCGGTTCGGGATAAAATAATCCACGTCTCCGCCAAGATTGCGGATAACTTCTGTTACCAAGGCAGTGGAGGTGACGCCGTCCACATCGTAGTCGCCGTAAACAACGATCTTTTCGCCGTTCTTTATGGCGCTAAGCACACGCTCCGCCGCGTTGCAGAGAGCTTGCTCTTCCGTTTTGTGCTGCGGTAAGTCGGAGAGAGCGCAATGGAGAAAATCCTCCACGGCGGAAACTTCGTACAAACCGCGGTTGCACATAACTTTAGCAAACGCGACAGGATATACTTCCGAGAGATGTTTAGTTATTATTGAATCGGTGTCTTTGATTTCCCATGCCGTCCCTGGTTGGATCTTGGGCAGCTTACGCAATTTTTTCCTTCTTGTTACTCATTATTTCTTTCTTGATTTGTCTCTAAATTTATTATACCATAAAGGTATGAAAGTAAAAGGGGAGATATATAACTTCTGCGCCGGGCCGGCCGTTCTTCCCTCCGAAGTCATGGAAAAGGTCCAGCGCGAACTCAGGGATCTCGACGGCTCGGGAATGTCCATCCTCGAGATCAGCCACCGCTCGGCGGCTTTCAAGGAGATCCTTTTCGAAGCCAAAGCCCGTCTGAAAGCCCTTTTGTCCGTCCCAGACGACTATTCGATCCTTTTTTTGCAGGGCGGCGCCAGTCTGCAGTTTCCCATGGTGCCCATGAATTTCGGAAAAGGCGCCTACTGTATAACCGGCCGCTGGGCGACAAAAGCCTATGAGGCCGCCAAACTCCAGGGCAGGGGAGAGGCTTTCGCGGGCAGCGCCGACAGAAATTTCGAATACATCCCGAAAATAGACAAGGGAGACATTCCCAAAGACGCGAAGTTTCTGCACATCTGCGACAACAACACTCTGTACGGCACGAAATTCTTCGCGCCTCCGGAAACGGATCTGCCCCTGGTCTCCGACATGTCCTCCTGCATCCTGTCCTGCCCCTTTCCTGTGGAAAAATACAGCCTTATCTACGCCGGCGCCCAGAAGAACATCGGGCCGGCCGGGCTCTGCGTTGTCATCATAAAGAATTCTTTCCTTGACTCCGCGGAGGACGAAGGGCTTCCTCTGATGCTGCGCTACAAGACTTACGCCGAGCACGATTCCATGTACAATACTCCGCCGACTTTTTCCGTCTATGTGGCAAACCTTGTCTTCGCCTGGCTTGAAAAGCAGGGCGGCCTGAAAGTCATGGAAGAGATCAACAGGGAAAAGGCGAAGCTTCTGTACGAGTGCATCGGCAATTCCGCCCTTTACCTGAACAAAGTCTCCCCGAGGGACCGCTCCATCATGAACGTGCCTTTCCGCTTGAGAAGAAGGGAACTGGAGCCGGTCTTTTTGGAAGAAGCCGAGAAGGCGGGACTCATGAATCTGAAGGGGCATTGGTCCATCGGCGGCATCAGAGCCAGCATTTACAACGCCATGCCAAAGGAAGGCGTTTTAGCCTTGATAAACTTCATGCAACAATTCGAGAGAGAAAACCTATGAAAAAGATCCCGGTCGCGCTCCAGTTGTATTCCGTAAGAGAAGATTGCCAAAAAGATTTCCCCGCCGTGCTTAAAAAAGTCAAGGAGATGGGTTACGACGGCGTGGAATTGGCCGGTTTCAACGGCTTGAACATTTCGGAACTCAACGCCATAACAAAGGATCTTGACCTCAGGATATACTCCGCGCATGTTGATCGCTCCGAACTCGCGAAGGATCCTTTGAGGAGCGCCGAGCTCTACGAAGCCCTGGGCTGCGATTTCGTAGCCTATCCCTGGTGCGGAACGGATGAGCTCGCGGGCGGAGCTAAGTACCCCGACTTCATCGAGTCGACCAAAAAGATCTCGCGCTCACTCAAGGTCCGCGGCATCGAGCTCCTCTACCACAACCATCATCACGAGCTCTCGCTCCACGAGGGCCAGACTTTGCTCGACAACATTCTCTTCGACCTCGGCGATTTCATCAGGCTCGAACTGGACGTCTGCTGGTGCAAAGTCGGAGGCTTTGATCCCTGCCAGTTCCTGCGCGACCGCAAGGGCAAGATCCCCGTCGTCCATTTCAAGGATTTCACCGGAAGCAGGGAAGAGGGGAATTTCGCTTTCGCGCCGCTGGGCCAGGGCTGCCTGGACATCGCCGAGCTTGTCGTCGCTTCCAACGAATGCGGCTCCGAACTGATCGTCGTCGAACATGACGAACCGCCTGTCGGCATGACCTCGCTTGAGTGCGCCAAAGCCAGCATAGACTACCTTAGGGAACTTCAGAAATGATCGGTCTCTACAGCGATTTCAAAAATGTTCTTAAAAGGCACCTTTGGGGTTTGCCTTTGACCTCGCTTTTCTCACTGGCATTGAGTTCCATCCTGCCGATTTTGCGCTGGCCGTGCCACGTGGCGTTTTTCCAGACTCTGAAAAAAGCCGAGAACAGCGACAAACCCTTTCCGGACTTTTTTTTCAATGTCCTTTTGAAGCATATACTGTTCTTCGCTGCGGCGGTCTTTCTGGTCTTCCCGCTCCTTTACCTTCTGATCATTCTTTCCGCCTTGCTTTTGTGCTTTACGGAATTGCTGGCCAATCTGATCTTTCTGATTATCGTCATAGGCGCGTGCTACGTTTTCGTTTTCTTTCTGCTGCATCCGCTTTCCTTTTACCTTGCCTACGCCTGGGAAAACAGGGAGGAAGGTTTCGTTTACGACATTAAGCTTTTGAAAGCCTATCTTTCTCACTGGTTCGGCAGGCCGGGCGAGCATCTGCTTTTCACTATCAAGTGTTTTCTCGTTTATTTTGCGGCCGTCTTTCTGGTCATTTTCGCGGTCTTCTTTTTCTGCGTGATAGGCTCGCTGCTTAATTTCGCCTTTCCTATGGTTCTCAAGATCCTGACGGCCGTCGTTTTGGCGCTGACTACCTTGGCTTTCATAGTCTTTTCCTTCCTCTACATCGCGCCGTTCATAGCCTTTGTGACGTTGAAACTGTACGAACCTCTGGCACCCAAGCCTGGAGAGGAAAAGAGAAAAGAGACCGAAGCCGGTGTTCCGCTTCTTGAAAGCGGCAAGGCCTTCTTTTGGAAGATGACAGTCTCCTACGACGGCACGAAATTCTGCGGCTGGCAGTTTCAGCTGGGCGCCAGGACGGTCCAGGGAGAACTTACGGAGGCTTTGAGAAGGCTTTTGCTTGAGGACGTCGTGCTTACGGCCTCGAGCCGGACCGACTCCGGCGTCCATTCTCTCGGCCAGACCGTCTGCTTCAAGACGACGAAAGATCTCCCAGCCGAGAAACTTTTGAAAGGCGTGAACAGCTTCGTGCCCGACGACATTTCCGTTACGAAAGTGGAAAGCGTCGACGAATCCTTCCATCCGACCTTCAACGCCTTCGGCAAGCATTACCAATACCGCGTCTACACCGCGGAGAGCGACGACGTAATGACGAGGAAGTATCACTACTGGATCAGGCGCGCTTTCGATGTTGACGCTATGCGCAAAGCGGCCGCGGTGATGGTGGGGGAAAGGGAGTTCAAGGGCCTGCAGGTCAAATCGGGCAAACCGAACGAAGCTACGCTGCGCCTCATTACCGCCGTCGACGTTGCCGCGTCCGAAAACGAGATAACAATCGACATCTTCGGAAAGGGCTTCATGTACAAGCAGGTCCGTTCCATGGTGGGCCTCCTTTTGGCGGTCGGCGAAGGCAGGGTCAAGGTCGAGGAAGTGGACGCTCTCTGCTCCGGAACGGCCGAATGCCGCAAGAGTTCCGTCGCTCCGCCCCAGGGGCTGACGCTCGTCAAAGTCTATTATTCCCAGGAAGAGTTTGATGCGAGGTCGTAATGAAGAATTTCCTGGTTAGTCTTATTCCTGCCAAGCTCTGCGGAAAGATCTTCCGCTATTTCGCGACCAGGCGCTGGCGCTTCCTTATCAGGCGCTTTGTTTCCGCTTACGCCATCGACGAATCGCAGGCGATCGTTCCGGAAGGCGGTTTCCCGACGCTTCTTGATTTTTTCTTAAGGGAACCGAAGCCGGAGGCGCGGCCGATCGATCCCGACGCAAATAAGCTTCTGACGCCGACGGAATCTCTCGTTTCCCAAATTGGGACCGTAAGTTCCGACGAATTCATGGTCGTGAAAGGGGAGACCTGCCGCTTAACGGACTTGGCAAAGAAGGACTGCTCGATCTACGAGGGCGGCCTTTACGCCGTGCTCTATCTTTCCCCAGCCGACTTCCACCGCATCTACGCCCCGGCGGACGCTAAGCTCGTATATTCGAAACTGGAAGCCGGGGCGAAGAAGCCCGTCTTCCCAAGCTACGTCAAAAAGCATCCCGACGTCTTCGTGACCAACCAGCGCGAAGTGATGGAATTAGACACGGGGCGCGGACGTTTCCTTATGGCTGCTGTCGGCGCCTTAAACGTCGGGAACATTACGACGAAATTTCGGGAAGGCGAGCCATATGAAGCGAAAAGAGGCTGCGAGATCGCGGCCTTCGAGTTCGGCTCCACGGTCGTCATAGCCTTTGAGAAAGGCCGTTTCCATCTGGACGGCAAGGTCAAAGAGGGCACGAAGATCAAACTCGGCGAAGCGCTCGCCTGCTTCGAGGGTTGACATCTGGAAATCAATAGGATAGAATAAAAGAACAATCGAATAGGCAATTGCGCTCAGGCATCTCTATTTAGGCAAAAAAGGAGGTGATGTGTCAGCTAGAATCTGGCCGTGGGATGCCATCAAGGGTGAACTGCAAGATATAAAGAGAGACCAAAAATGGTCTCGTAGCCCAGCCATTAGCGCAAGCGGTTGGTTCCGGCGGTCGGGAGGCCCCAAGGTTTGGGGAATGTGAGTGACCAAAGGAAATGATCGGGAGCGTTATTGAAAAGGGGACACATACATATGAATAACGAAACTGTTGTTATCAGCGGCGGACTTCAAGTCAACTTCTGATATTGGAAAATGGGCCTCCCAAATCGGGAGGCCTTTTTTTGATATGATATTAGGACAACCAATTAAAAAAGGGAACTATGAAAAAACTCTTTTATCTAGTTATCGCGGCTTTCGTGCTTTGCGCCTGCAAGAGCGCCCCGAAAGGCGAAGCGAAGGCCGCCGCCCAGCCCGCCATGAAGGTCGGCATCCAGCTCTATTCCTTGAGAGGGGACTGTGAAAAGGATCTGGAGAGCGTATTGAAGGCCCTTGGCGAAGCGGGCTACGACGGCGTCGAATTGGCCGGCTTCTACCAGTACAGCCCGGAAGAATTCAAAGCTCTCTGCGACAAATACGGGCTTAGGATCATCTCCGCCCATGTCGGCAGGGACGAACTGATAAAGGATCCCGAAGGACAGGCGAAGCTTTACGCCTCCCTGGGCTGCAAATACATCGCGCTTCCCTGGGCCGACCGCAAGATGGATCTCCCGGCCGCTCCCGGCTACAATTTCTATCTTGACGACCTGAGGAAGATCTCGGAAGCCTGCCAAAAAGAGGGGATAAAGCTTTTGTACCACAGCCATGACTTCGAGTTCGAGAAACTTGAGGGCAAAGACCTCATCGACATTCTCCTGGACGACTGCGGCAAAGATGTGCTGAAGTCCGAACTGGACACCTGCTGGTGCCATGTGGCCGGAACCGATCCCTCCGCCTTCCTAAGGTCGCACAAGGACCTCTGCCCCCTGGTCCACTTCAAGGATTACGTCGGAACCCCTGGCGGCAACATGTACGCCCTGATCGGCAAAGCGGAAAAAGAAGGAGCCAAGAGCGAGACCTTCGAGTACCGCCCTGTCGGAGAAGGCAAGCTCGACCTTCTCGGCATGCTTAAGGCCGCCAAAGAGAGCGGCACCAAATGGGTGATAATAGAGCAGGACGAACCCAGCGAAGGCATGACATCCATAAAGTGCGCCAAAATGAGCATCAAAAACGTCAGGAACGCTCTCAAAAAACTTTGATCAGTTAATCAACCCCAAAACATAAATTCGTGAAAAAATATTTTCTCCTTATCTGTGCGGCTATTTTTGTTTCCGCCTGTTCCTACAGCCCTTACAACGACAACTACTACCGCTCCCAGAACAGCCCGACGCACGTGGGCAAGACGGCCGACCGTCCCGAGCTCATCGACTGCGGGGAAGACTCTGACGAGCTTTTATACCGCATCTACACCGGCAAAGGCTACGACCCCATTGGCCGCGCCGCTTTCACGCATGACAAGAGCTTCATGAAAGACAATCTCAGCGAGCTCTATGAGAAGGCCGTGGAAGTCAAGGCCGACATCGTTACCTACACCGTCAAGAAAGTCAGCACCCTGCACGAGAAGGAATCGCATAAAGTCGACATCTACGAGTACCGCGCCATTTTCTGGCAGAAGGGCGTGTACACTCCGAGGCTGGGCGGTGAATGCCGCAGCCTGACCGACGAGGAAGCGACCAAGTACGGCGTGAACGGCATCCTGGTGACGGCCATTCTGCCCAACGGCGCCGGCTTCAACGGCGACGTCAGGGTGGGCGACATCATCACCTACGTCAACGGCCAGCAGATGGCTAGTTTGCAGATCTTCCGCGACGCCATCACCAAATACAGCGGCAAGACCGTGACCGTGACCGTTTTGAGAAACGGCCAAAGCGTCGACACCGTGGTCAAGCTCGACCCTGTGATGTAATGCTTAAAGTCGGCTGTCATCTTTCCTCCGCGGGAGGGTACATGGCCATGCTTAGGGACGCCGTCTCCATCAAGGCCTCGACCTTCCAGTTCTTCACTAGGAACCCCAGGGGCGGCGCCGCCAAACCAAGGGACCTTGAGGACGAGAGGAAGTTTGTCAGCGAAAGGGAGGGGGCCGGGATAAAAGCCATCCTGGCCCACGCTCCCTACACCCTGAATCCCTGTTCGGCCGACCCGGCCGTCAGGGATTTTGCTTTGCGCGTCATGGCTGACGACATGGAGCGTTTGGAAGGCGTTCCCGGCAGCCTGTACGTCTTCCATCCCGGCAGCCACGTGGGGCAGGGGATAGAAAAGGGCATAGAGTTAATAGCGGAATTCCTGAACAAGATCCTGAAACCGAAGCAGTCCACTTTCGTGATGCTCGAGACCATGGCCGGCAAAGGCAGCGAAGTCGGCTCGCGCTTCGAGGAGCTGCGGGCGATAATTGACCGCGCCGAGGTCAAGGAAAAACTGGGCGTCTGCCTGGACACCTGCCACATAAGCGACGCCGGCTACGACATAACGAACGACCTGGACGGCGTGCTAAAACAATTTGATTCCGTCATCGGCCTTGGACGTTTGAGAGCCATTCACATCAACGACAGCAAGAATCCCCTCGGCTCGCACAAGGACCGCCACGCGCCCATAGGCGAGGGAACGCTTGGAATGGAGACCTTCCGGGCGATAGTAAACAACCCGGCTCTTAAAGATCTGCCTTTCTTTTTGGAGACGCCCCAGGATCTCGAGGGCTACGGCCGCGAGATCGCTTTGCTGCGCTCCCTGTAAGTGTCAACGATAATCTTCTTCGTAGAAGACCTGGCAGAAAAGCTTTAAAGGACACGGACCGCTGATCTTCACGGTCGCCTTGCCGTTGGCGCACACCTTGATGTTGAAGGTGTTGAAATTCATTTCGCCCTTGTAGACGTAGTTTTTGCCTTTTTTGGTCAGCGGGAAGGAATGGACGTTGATCTCATTGTATGAGGCCTTGAAATTGTAAAGGTCGGCGTCTTCGGGCGGGCCGTAGGAGACTGTTCCGCTCATGGAGACGGTCTCTTTCTCAGGATCGACGACATACTCGTCCTGAAGGGATTCGCAAGTGAATTCGAAGCCGGTCTTGGGGCCGTTCAGCTTGTAGATGAGTTTCCCGTTCTTCGGGGTGTAGGTCACCTGGAAATCGTCGCCCTTCTTGGTGATCTTCTTGCCATCGTGCCAGACGGCGTCAAGGATTGGTCCGACCTCGCTGACATAAAGGTAAAAGTTGTCGCCTTCGCTTATGGCTTTCCAGACTTTGCCGGAGACGTCAGCCTTAAGGTTGATCGTCTGCTTGCACTTTGAGAATTCAAGGTAATCGGCGAAATCGTCAAGATCGGCCAGCAGCACGGATGAAAAGGACATCAGAACGAGAAGCAGAAGGATTTTTTTCATAATTTGCGTTTCCTTTGATTGTATACCAACTAAATGTTATCAAAATTCCGGTTTCATTTGAAGCGGACGGCTTGGTTTCACTGATTGTTTTAAACGGGGGTTTTTGGTATCATCTCTTAATAATGTTTTTTTATCAATCAACCTTAAATTAACCTTTACAAAGGAAAATTATGGCTACCACCAAAAAAGCTGCTCCCGCCAAGAAAGCCCCGAAGTACGTCTATACTTTCGGCGCCGGCAAGGCGGAAGGTAACAAAGACATGAAGAACCTCCTCGGCGGCAAAGGCGCGAACCTGGCTGAAATGTGCTCCATCGGCCTGCCCGTCCCCGGCGGTTTCACTGTCACGACTGAATGCTGCACCGCTTATTTTGAAAACAAGGGCAAATACCCCTCCTGCCTGGCCGGCCAGGTCAAAGACGCCGTCGCCAAGATGGAGAAAGTCATGGGCAAGAAGTTCGGCGACAAGAAGAATCCTCTTCTCGTTTCCTGCCGTTCCGGCGCCCGCCAGTCCATGCCCGGCATGATGGAGACCGTTCTGAACGTCGGTCTTTGCACCGAGACGATCCCGGGCCTCATCGCCAAGACCAACGAGCGTTTCGTTTATGACGCTTACCGCCGCCTGATCACCATGTACGCCGACGTCGTCATGGAGAAGGCCGAAGGCATCGAACCCGCCGACGGCGAAGGCATCCGCCGCCAGCTCGAGGGCATCATGGACGCCCTGAAAGCCAAGAAAGGCTACAAGAGCGACACGGATCTGACTTCTGAAGATCTGCAGTACCTCTGCAAAGAATATAAAGCCAAGATCAAAAAAGTCCTCGGCAAAGAGTTCCCCGACACCGCGGAAGCTCAGCTCTGGGGCGGCATCGGCGCCGTGTTCAAATCCTGGAACGGCAAACGCGCCATCGCTTACCGCCGCATCGAAGGCATCCCCGATGACTGGGGCACCGCCGTCAACGTGCAGGCCATGGTCTTCGGCAACATGGGCGAAACTTCCGCCACCGGCGTCGCTTTCTCCCGCAACCCCGCCACCGGCGAACACAAGTTCTACGGTGAATGGCTGATCAACGCCCAGGGCGAAGACGTGGTCGCGGGCATCCGCACCCCGAACCCCCTGAACAAGGCCACCAAGAACGAACAGAACAAGCACATGAAGTCCCTCGAGGAGGCCATGCCGGCCGTTTACAAACAGCTCGACGGCATCCAGAAGAAGCTCGAGAAGCACTATCATGATATGCAGGACATTGAGTTCACGATCGAAGACAAGCAGCTCTGGATGCTGCAGTGCCGCGTCGGCAAACGCACCGGCATGGCCGCCCTCAACATGGCCATCGACATGGTGAAGGAAAAACTGATCGACGAGAAAGAAGCCGTCATGCGCCTTAAACCCGCCCAGCTCGACGAACTCCTGCACCCCATCCTGGATCCCAGCGATGAGAAGAAAGCGACCGTCATCGCCAAAGGCCTGCCCGCCGGCCCCGGCGGCGCCGTCGGCAAGATCTACTTCACGGCCGAAGCGGCCTGCGAAGCGGTCAAGAAGAACCCCAAACAGCCCGTGGTCCTGGTCCGCGAAGAGACCAACCCCGAAGACGTCGACGGCATGAGAGCCGCCAACGGCATCCTCA
>DFCM01000121.1:13911-34172 GCA_002366995.1 bacterium UBP3_UBA3054
CAAGTGCTGCATCGTCGGCTGCGCCGACATTGACGTCAACACGGCCGCCAAGACCATGAAAGTCGCCGGCAAGACCTTCAAGGAAGGCGACGTCATCAGCTTGAACGGCTCCAAGGGCTATGTCTACGGCACCGCCGTCAAGACCATGGACGCTTCCGAGAACCCCGCTCTCCAGAAGTTCATGAAGCTGGTCGACAAATATCGCAAGATGAAGATCAGAACGAACGCCGACAACCCCGCCGACGCCGCCCAGGCTCTGAAGTTCGGCGCCGAAGGCATCGGCCTCTTCCGTACCGAGCACATGTTCTACGGCAAGAACTCCGAGAAACCCCTCTTCCTGCTCCGCCAGATGATCCTGGCCAAGGACGTCAAGGAAAGGGAAGCCATCCTTGCCAAGCTGGGCGTCTACGTCAAAGCTTCCGTCAAGGACACCATGAAAGTCATGAACGGCAAACCGGTCGTCTTCCGTCTGCTCGACCCGCCTCTGCATGAATTCGTCCCGCAGGATGAAGCCAAGCAGAAAGAGCTGGCCGCCGCTTTGAAGATCGACGTCAAGGAAGTCCGCGAACGCGGCGAGGGCCTCCACGAGGTCAACCCCATGATGGGTCACCGCGGCGTCCGTCTCGGCGTCACTTATCCTGAAGTTTCCAAGATGCAGTTCAAGGCCATCTTCGAAGCCACCGCTGAACTTCACAAGGAAGGCTTCAATCCGAAACCCGAGATCATGGTCCCCGTGACCTGCTCCGTCAACGAACTGAAGTTCCAGAAGAAGCTCTGCGACGAGGTCTTCGAACAGGTCAAGAAGGCCACCGGCGACAAGAAGCTCTCTTATATGTTCGGCACGATGATCGAAATTCCGAGAGCTGCGCTCCTGGCCGACGAAATGGCTGAGGTCGCCGAGTTCTTCTCTTTCGGCACCAACGACATGACCCAGATGGGCTTCGGCTTCTCCAGAGACGACATCGGCGCCTTCATGGGCGACTATCTCGACAAGAAGATCCTGCCCGCCGACCCGTTCCAGACCCTGGACCAGGACGGCATCGGCCAGCTCGTTCAGATCGGCACCATGCTCGGCCGCGACACGCGCCCGAACCTGGAAGTCGGCATCTGCGGCGAGCACGGCGGCGACGCCGAATCCGTGAAGTTCTGCTACTTCAACGGCCTCGACTACGTCTCCTGCAGCCCCTTCCGCGTTCCTATCGCCCGCTTGGCCGCCGCTCAGGCCGCCATCGAGGAAGAAAGGTCCGCCAAGAAGTGCAAATGCGGGAAGTGCAAATAATCATTCATCAGGAGAAAATCCATGAAAAACTTAAGCCTCATGTTCCTTGCTCTCTGTGCTTGCGCCATCTTCGGCTGCAAGACGGCTGAGCAGGAGACTCCCGCTCCCGCTGCCGAAACTCCGGCCGTGGAAGCTGAAGTCCAGCAGCCCGCGGCTCCGGAAACTCCGGCTGCTCCGGCTGGCCAGACGCTCCAGAAAAACGCGGACGGCACTTACACTCTTCAGATGACTGAAGTCAAGTAAGGAAAACTCTGGACATTCAAAAGATAAGGGCGCTTTAATAAGCGCCCTTATTTTTTGCGTCGGCGTAGATGCTCTGCAGAACGCCGAGCGCGATCATAGTGCAGAGTAGCGACGACCCGCCGTAGGAAAAGAGGGGAAGGGGAACGCCGATGACCGGCATAAGGCCGATGCACATTCCGACGTTCATGATAACGTGGGTCGCAATAAGAACGGCTATGCCAGTCGCCACCGTGACGCCGAAAAGGTCGCGGGCGCCGCGGGCGATCCTAAGGGCCGCCAAGATCAGGAAAAAGTAAAGGCAGAGCAGAAGCACGGAGCCGATGAATCCCCACTCTTCCCCGAAGACTGAGAAGATGAAGTCCGTGTGTCTTTCCGGCAGGAAATTAAGTTTGCTCATGCGGGATTCCCCGTATCCTCTGCCGAACAGCATTCCGCTGCCAAGAGTCAGCTTCGACATCAGCGCGTGGTATCCGAAGCCCCAGGGGTCCCTTTCAGGGTGCCAGGTCAATAAGAAGCGCTGCTTGTGGTAATTCTTCAGGAGGAACATCCAGACGGGAGGGAAGGCCGCCACCACGCCGAGGAAGGTCGTGAACAGCAGACTAAGCTTCGTGCCCGTCACAAGGAACATGGCGACGACGACCGGGAAAAACGTCAGCATGGTGCCAAGGTCCGGCTGGAGCAGTATGAGGGCCATAGGAATTGCCAGGATGCCGAACGACATGAAATAATATTTCCAGCTGTAGCGGTGTTCCTCGAAATCCGCGAAATAACGCCCGAAAAGGAAAATTACGGCTATTTTGGTAAATTCCGATGGTTGTATCCCGAAAGTGCCGAAACCCAGCCAGGCTTTCGCTCCGTTGCGTTCCTGGCCTATTATGAGGACTAGGAGCAGGGAAAGAAGCGAAGCGGCGTAGATGATCGTCGCGTAATGGTGGAAAAAAAGGTAGGGGATAAGGGAAACGCCCGCTGCCAGGATAAGGCCGATCAAAAGCCAGATGAGCTGGCGGGAAACGTAGTCTGACTGATAGCCTAAAGACGCGCTGTAAATGGCCAATACTCCCGTGACGCAGAGGAGAATGGCCGGGATCCATAAAAAGTAGCAGATATGGTAGTGCCTGAGATCCCTCATTTTCGCAAGGCGTTCACAACGTATTTTCCAAGGATGTCGGTCTCTATGTTTAGCGGATCGCCGACCTTCAGGTTTTTCAGCGTGGTGTTTTCAAAAGTCGCGGGGATGATGTGCAGCTGAATATCGGGTGCGGCGTAGGCGATGGTGAGGCTTATGCCGTTGACGGCAATAAAGCCTTTCTCCACGGCGTATTTCGTAAGTTCGGGCGGGATGGAAAAACGCAGCACCAGATCTGTTCCTTCGCGGTGGAAGGAGCGCAGGGGAACGCAGCAGTCGACGTGTCCTTCGACGAAATGGCCGCCGAGCCTCGTGGTCGGCGTAACGGCGCGCTCAAGATTGACGGCCTGCCCGTATTTGAGGTTTCCGAGGGACGTGCGCTTTATTGTCTCGCCCTGAAGCTGCACCGTAAAAGAAGCGTCGTCTTTTTTCGTCACGGTCGTGCAGACGCCCTCTATGGCCACGCTTTCGCCGAGCGAGAGCTCGCCGGCGAAGGAAGCCTTAACAGTCAAGCTAAGGACATTCCCTTCTCTTTTGAGTTCCAAAACTTGGCCAACTGTCTCTACGATGCCTGTGAACATAAGTATTTGAGGCACTTGGATAGCGTCTCTTTAAGTTTCCCGCGCGGCGTTATGATGTCTATCTGCCCGTGTTCCAGAAGGAATTCCGCCGTCTGGAAGCCTTCCGGCAGATCCTGGCGGATAGTCTGCTTTATTACGCGGCCGCCCGCGAAGCCGATCATGGCCTTCGGTTCGGAAATAATTATGTCGCCAAGCGTCGCGAAGCTCGCGGTCGTTCCGCCGTAGGTCGGGTTCGTAAGGATGACGATGTAGGGGATGCGCGCGTTTTTTAATTTTCCTATGACGGCCGCGGTCTTCGCCATCTGCATAAGGCCGACTATGCCTTCGTGCATCCTGACGCCGCCGGAAGCCGTGACCACGACAAGCGGTATTTTCTTCTCAAGGGCGAGTTCCGCGGCCCTGGTGATCTTTTCGCCGACCGCTGAGCCGATGGAGCCGCCCATGAAATCGAAATTCATGACGGCTAAAACGATATCCTGGCCTTCCACTTTGCCGACGCCGGTTATGACGGCTTCGGGCTCCCCGGTCTTCTCGCGGTTCTCAGCGTGCTTTTCGGGGTAGGGTTTTCCGTCGTTGAAGGAAAGGGGATCGCCGGAAATAAGGGAATGGTCGGTCTCGGAGAAGGAATTTTCGTCGCAAAGAAGATCGATCCGCTCCGCAACAGGCAGTTTGTAATGAAAGCCGCACTTGGGGCAGACTTCGGAAGCTTCCGTAAGTTTTTTAGCGTAAATTATCTCACCGCAGCCCGAGCATTTGGTCCAGAGACCGTCAGGGATAACTCTGCGCTTTTTGCGCAAGCGGGAAAAATTGTTTATCAATTGCTACCTCGGGAGGAGAGTGCCGAGGGCCGGACTCGAACCGGCACGTGCAAAAGCACAAGGGATTTTAAATCCCTGGCGTCTACCAATTCCGCCACTTCGGCATTTAAATGAAATTGGAGGCGGCGATCGGAATCGAACCGATGAATGAAGGTTTTGCAAACCTTTGCCTTAGCCACTTGGCTACACCGCCTTTTTTAGAAATTGTGTTGATTATCCTATCAAAAAGGGCCTTTCAAGTCAATCAGCCTCTCGGGGGCTTTTCCGGTTTCGCCGGCCTGACTGGCTTGACTATCGAGACTTTGATCTCTTTAGGCTCGATATCCTTGACTCTTCCGGCTTTCACCGGCAGTACTTTCACGGGGAGCGTATATTCCGAGGGGGCGAGGTTGCTGATGTCGACGAAGGCCTTGACCTCCTTGGGATCGAACGCTTCGATGTCGTCCACCGGCACCTCCATGGTGATGTCGACCGTGGCGGGACTGAAGGTCGCCTCGCAGTTGCCTTGCGGCGTGCCGAAGTGCTCCACGGCGATCTTTTCCATGGCGACGATCTTGGGTGCGTGGCTTATTTCCAGCTTGACCCTGACGTTCCTGGTGTGCGTCTCGATCTTTTCCGGTACGACTACGGAGCAGAAGGTGTCGAGGTTCTTTTTGACGCCTTCCACGCTCAGGCTTTCCGTCATGACGCCGGTCATTTTGGAAAGCAGTTCCCCGGGTCCCTTGACGGTCACGAAAGAGGGGGTGATGTTCGTGGCGGAAACGGCGTATCCGTCGCCCGGCTCGCCCTTGATGTCGACTATGACCGGCAGGCTGCGGTCGCTAATGGTGTCTATTACGGCTTTCAAGCGCTTGGGCTCAATGTCGACGACGTTGAATTTTCCCTTGAAGTCCTGGGGCCCCATGTAGCGGGCCATGGAAGGCTTCAGTTCCAGGGCGGGAATGACGTTCTGCTGCGTCTCGCTGGAAAAGTCGAGCATCAGGGCGAAATCGTCCGGCCTGATCAGATCGCGGTCCATTTTCGTGCAGAGGACCGTCAGCTCCACCATGTTCACTTCCTCCGTTGTGTTCGTGTAGCAGGTGAAGGCAGTGAACTTCTCGGGGTCGCTCACGTTGCAGAGTATCTCGGCCTTCATGGTGAATTCCTCGGCGCCGTTCAGCTTGTAGCGTCCCCAAAGGAAAAGGGAGAGCCCGATGGAGATGAGGATAACGGTCGTCAGCCTCGTGCCTTTGAATTGATTGAATTTGAAATCCGCCATTTTATTTCTCGTAGGTAAGGTAGGGTTCCAGTTCGTTCAGCAGTTCTTTTATCTTGGCCGCGCCGTCGTCGTAGGTCTCGTCATCTTCCACGGGAGCGGAGAAGCGGATGAAGGACCAGCGGTCGCCCAAGCCTTTGAAGACTAGGTCGAAGGTCGTCTTGAAGGGGAGCCACATGTAGCGCCTGGTGGCGTAGAGTATGGGATTAGTCTTGTGAAGCTTATGGTCGCACTGATACCAGTAGATGATCGTTTCCTTGATGTTTGCCTGAATGAAGCTGACGTCCATCCTGGCGGCGTTGAAACTTGTCTCACCCAAAGTCAGCGGGAAGTCAGTGGGCTCGTCGATGGTCCAGCCCTGGCTCGGGAAGCAGGCTTCCGGCGCGTGGATGGAATGGTGGTCCTTGTCGTTCTGGACGATGGCGAGCATCGCGGCTTCCGGAGCGCGGTGCATTTGTATCAGCTGGACGAGGGCGTAGCTGCGCAGCATCTGCGTCTGCTGCATCACTCTCCCTCTGTCTTCGGGAGTCTTGGCTTCCTTGGCTTTCATAACGAGGTTGGAACGCCAGAAGGTCGCGCTCTGGACTACCTGGGTGGCGGTCAAAGCGTCGATCGGCGTTTTGGAACTGACCTCGCCGATGGCTGCGAAACGCTCCTCGTCTTTAGCCGTGTTTAAGAAAAGCTTGTTGATCACTTTGCCGTAGGAGGCGTAGAGGTCTTTGGGCATGTAGTAGGCCCTGAAGTAGGCGGTGTCTTCCGGCAGTTCCTTGAGCTCGAGCTCGGAGACCGGAACGGGGACGCCTATCCTCTTTTCCGTCTGCAGGGGAATGTTCGTGATGATGGGCAGCATCCTTATCGAGATGCCGTCGCCGGTCACCATGTAGGGGATGGTGGCGTAGGCCAGGCCCGGAGTGTACTGGATGTTCTCCTTGACCTTGCCGGCCAAGAAGAGGGTGATCAAAGTCAGGGCAAGCACGATAAGAGCGTGCTTCCAGATCTTGGCGTAATACGGGGAGGCCATGTTCTCGTCATAGTCTTCATTGATCTCCTCCTCCTTGACTTCCGTTTCGCCTCTTTCCTTCGCCTCGCGCTTTGCCTGTTTTTCGGCTTTGCGTTTCGCCGCCAGCTCGCGCTCGACGCCCGGCAGTTTCTCAAGGATGGTGCAGGCGACGAAGATCATGATGAAACCGAGCGTGTAGACTACGACGCCGGGATATTCGTGGAAGGCGCCGAAGGCCACGTTGCGGCCCCAGCCTTCCGAGAGATTAAGCTTGTGCTCTAAGAAAGTGAAGAACGATCCGCAGTAGGCGATCAATACGATGCGCAGCGAATTGTTGAGGACGGCGATGGGCGCGATGAGAAGGACCATGACGGCCCGCTTCCACCAGGTCTTAAGGCAGAAGTAAGCCATGACCAGGCAGAGTACGCTCGTCATGATGAGCGACTGCAGGCCGCTGCAGGGCGCGGCTACGTCGAACTGCACGTCGGGAACGTTGACAAGGGAGACGTTGGTGCCCTGGCGTATGACCTGGATGTCCCAAAGTTTGCCGGTAAAGTTGATGAAGCGGCAGGCGAGATCGGTGGAAAGTATCCTCAGATGCGTACTGATGATGCTGCTGCCCAAGCCCCACTGTACGGAGAAGAGCATGATGAAGAGCGGGAAGATGGCGAAAGAAGCCATTTTCCAGCCGCCCAGGTAAAGCAGGGCGGACCAGAAGCAGAAAAGGCAGAAGACCGTCTGGGCGGCGTTGAAGTCCGCCCTCTTCAAGCCCAGCGTGCAGGCGAAACCAAAAACGAGGAAGACAAGGCCGAAATACGAGACAGCCTTGCTTGCGGCTTTCATGCTTTTCCTGGCCGCGAAGAGCAGGTACGCGCTGCCCAAAAAGATGATCAGGCCGTTGGAATTGTAGCCGTGCTGGCTGTTCCAGCTCTGGTAAGTTCTCAGAAGGGGATAGCGGTAGAGGACGAAGAAGGCCACGGCCGCCAGAACGAGGGCGGCGATCGTTATCATCCTGTAACGCTTGTTCTGTTCGTGGATCTTTGTGAAGTCGGGATATTCTTCCATTATCTGTTCTCGATCTCTTTTAAAATAGCTTCCATGGCGCCGGCGGGGGAGGGGGCTTCCGTGATAGGCCTGCCGACCACGATGTAGTTGGCGCCGTCGTTGATCGCCTCGGCGGGCGTTTTGATCCTTTTCTGGTCGCCGACGGCCGAGCCTTTGGGCCTGATACCGGGCGTCACGATAAGGAAGTCGGGTCCGCAGCATTCCCTGATGGCCGTTATTTCTTTGGGCGAGCAGACGACGCCGTCCACGCCGCTTTCCTTAGCGAGCATGGCCAAACTCTTCACCTGGTCAAGCACGCCCTTTTGTACGCCCAGTTCGTTCTGCAGCGTTTCCTCATCGATGGAGGTCAGGACGGTCACGGCCAGCACTTTCGTTTTTGAACCCGCTTCCTTTACGCCTTCCACGGCGGCTTTCAGCATGGCGCCTCCGCCGGAGGCGTGCACGGTCAGCAATTCCGCGCCGAGGAGCCCGGCGTTCTTGGCGGCTTTCCTCACGGTGTTGGGGATGTCGTGCAGTTTGAGGTCCAGCATGACTTTGCCTCCTCCTCCTATCACTTCCTTCACAACTTCCGGGCCGAAGCCCACGAACATTTCCAGGCCTAGTTTGAAGATGCCGCCGTAAGGGGCTAGCTTCTTTATGAGCGCGCGCATCGCTTCGCGGTCGCTGACGTCGAGAGCGGTTATAACAGGGTTGGTCATTTCAAATACTCGCTTTGTTTAAAATAAAGTTGCTGTTCCAGCATTCTGATCTTTTTCAGGTCGGCGCCGCCTTTTTGAGCGGCTTTCAGGGGATTGGAATAGATCCCTTTTATCTCCATGGGACGCTTGGCGTCGTAATCCAGTTTCATGCTCGGCGCGTAGGGGACCATTGAGTCGGTGTAGGTGAGCATCTTCTCGATGAATTCGCTTTCTATCGCTACGCCGCAGGCTGCGGCTCCCTGCTGTGTTTCCAGCATCAGGTCCCTTATCAGCTTCCTGCTCTCGGGGTTCTGCATGAGCTTGTCCGTACTGGTGTCCATGACGACAGTCATGCCGTTGTAGGGGATGTTCCAGACTAGTTTGCGCCAGCGCAGCGTCGGGAGATCAGCTTCCACGGAAGCCTCCACGCCGCAGGCGATGAAGTCGTCTTTTACTTTATCAAGAAGTTCGCAGGCCGCTTCGCTCTTACTTAGCAGGGCGAAGCTGATGTGCCCGAAGTCGCAGTGCTTGATGTGCCCGGGAGCGACCTTAAAAGAGCAGATGAAGGCCGAGGCGCCGGCAATCGGCACGCCAGGCAGTTCCTCGCTCAGCTCCTCTTCGAAAAGCAGCCCGTTCTGAACAAGGATGACGAGCGTTTCTTCCTTGAGGATCGGCTTCAGCATCTCAGGGAGGAGATGGTTGGCGGTGGTCTTCAGGCAGACAAGGATGACGTCCGCTTTCGGCATCGAGCGAGTGTCGGCGTATATTTCGGCATTCGGAAGCGTAAAGTCGCCGTCGCAGGACTCCACGATGAGCCCCTGCTTTTTGACTTCCTCGAAGCCCGTGCGGACCTGGAAGCAGACGCGTCTGCCGCCCTTAGCGAGCATCCCGCCGTAGTATCCGCCCAAAGCGCCGGTCCCTAAGACCGCGTATGTAAGGTCGTTTCCCATAAAAGCGTTTTAATCTTAAAACTACATTATAACATTTTGCGCGCAAAAACCCTCGTTGACTTGTATCCTAAATCCTTGTATAATCTAAATATTAAACTGAAATAATGTATATAAGGAGAATTATGGACTCAAATAAGAAGGAGACATCCTGGTTTGCCTGGTTCAGCCCCGTTAACTGGATCTCGGCTGTCTTGTCATACGCTGTCTCTCTCTCGGTATATATCTACACGCTCCAGCCGACGGTCGGATTGGAAGACTCCGGCGAACTCGTCACCGCCGCCTACCGCCTCGGCGTTCCGCATCCGCCGGGATATCCCTTCTGGACCATCATGTCCAAAATCTTCTCGCTTCTGCCCATAGGGCATGACATCGCCTACAGGGTAAACCTTTGGTCCGCCTTCACGGGAGCATTGGCGGCCGGCATGATCACGCTCATCATTACCAAGGCCGGCGAACTCTTCTTTGACGACGAGAACGACGAGCTGCACAAGATGCACATCATTCCCGCCCTGGAGAAATACGGCCTTACGGTCCCGACGCTCGTCAACTCTCTGTGCGGCATCGCCGCGGGCGTGCTTTTCGCACTGACGCCCGGAACCTGGTCGCAGTGCACCATTACGGAAGTGTATTCCCTGAACGCCTTCTTCATGGTCCTTCTGATGTTCCTCTCCTTCATTCTGATGTTCAATCCTGAGAAGAGGGGCGTCTTCTACGCCATGGCTTTCGTTTTCGGTTTCGCGAACACGAACCACTACACGGTCTTCATGATGATAGGCGGGTTGTCCTGGGCGGCCTGGTGCGCCAAGAAGTCCATCGAGGAGTACATTACTCTCTGCCTGAACGCCATCCTGCTTCTGCTTTTCTCTCTCTACGTCTTCAATTACCTCAAATACAACGGAACGCTCGTCAGGCTGACGCCTTTCCACTTCGACAATGTCCTGATGGAAGGCAACTTCTTTTTGATGTTCATTCTGCCTTTCGTGGCTTACCTTGTCGTCTCCGACTGGGTCAACAGGAAATTCTTCAACTACAAGGAGTGGGGGAGGCTTTTGTTCTCCTTCTTCCTCGGCCTTAGCATGTATTTCTGGCTGCCCATCGCTTCTTCCACGAACCCTCAGCTGAACTGGGGGCGCCCCCGCACGACGCAGGGCTTGTGGCACGCCATCTGCCGCGGCCAGTATGAGCAGCTCTCCTTCAGCAGGGGCATCCAGACTTTCCTGCTGCAGTGCTGGTTCTATCTGAAGGACACTTGGGACCAGTATCCCATGACGCTTATCTTCGCCTTCCTTTCCATCGTCACGCTCATCGTGGTCATAAAGAAGGAGAAATTGAGGAACTGGCTGATCTTTGTTCTGGTGACCTTCTTCTTCTGCGGCATCGGCATGTGCTACCTGATGAACCCGAAGCTTGACGTCACCAGCCAGTACATCAACCGAGTCTTCTTCATCATGTCGCACGCCGCCCTGGCCGTTTTGGTCGGCACCGGCATGATCACCATCACGGCCGTGCTTCTGCCCATGGCGAAGAACGTCGGAAACAAGTGGCGGGAACTGGCGCTTTCTGTCGGCGGGGCTTTTCTTGCCTTCGGCCTTTTCTTCATCGTTGCCGTGCCTATAGAGGCCGCGCATCCCGGCTCTTTCAACTACTTCGTGGTCAGCGCCGCGCTGCATCATCTGGGCGGAGCGTCCGTCGTCGTCGGTATTCTCTACGGCGCGATCTTCGCTCTGATCGGCGCTGCGATCATCCTTTCCGTCCTGAAACCGAGCCTGATCGGGAAGTGCGCCATAATAATCGCGCTTCTGTGCTTCGTGACGCCTTTCATCACGGCCACCGAGAACTGGGACGAGAACAATCTTCGCTATAAGAATTTCGGCTACATCTACGGCGAGGAGATCATGAAGATCTGCAAGCCGAACACGATCTACTACGGCGGCACCGACCCTGGACGTTTCGTTCCGATGTACATGATCAACGTCGACCGCATGAGGGAAGACTGCTGGCTGATCACCCAGAACGGCCTGGCGGACGACTCCTACATGACGGTCTTAAGGGACCGCTACTGCGAGCCGAGGCAGGTCTGGGGCTGGGCCAGGACTCTTCTGAAGTGGCTCAACGCCTCCAGGGAAGACCACAAGAAAGGCGTGGACACCATCTACATTCCTTCCGACTATGATTTTCAGCATTCCTTCGAACTTTATTACCAGGATGTCGAGAAGAGGATCAAACGCGGGGAGTACGTCGGCGAAGAAGTCAGCCTTGACGGCGGAAAGATCTCCATCCGCGGCATCGAGGGCGTCATGCGCCTAAATTCCATCCTGACCAGGATGATCTACGACAGGAACATCAAAAAGCACCCCTTCTTCCTGGAGGAGAGCTACACCATCGAATGGATGTACCCGTATCTTGAGCCCGCCGGCATAATCATGGAGCTCTGCGATCACAAGGTCAAGATCACTCCTGAGATGGTCGAAAAAGACACGGCTTACTGGGACAACCTGATGAAGGTCTTCGACAATGGCGGCACGCTCTATTTCGAGGACATAAACAACGGAAGGAA
The DNA here is from genome assembly GCA_002366995.1 of bacterium UBP3_UBA3054. GTDB lineage: Bacteria > Auribacterota > UBA3054 > UBA3054 > UBA3054 > UBA3054. Next base: position 25,463 of record DFCM01000121.1, read on the forward strand.
GGGCAAAGTCGACGTGGTCGCGAAAGAGTTCTTCGAGGACCTGACCGCGAGAAAGTCCTTCGCCAAATGCCGCACGGCCATCGGCGGTCTCTACGAATACCACAAGATGTTCAAGGAGGCCGAGAAGGCCTATCGCGACGCCATCTGGCTCAACGACATGTCCGCGGAAGCTTATATGCGCCTTTCCAATATGCTCGCCAGGAACGGCAGGGAACAGGAAGGCCTCGATATCATCAAAGAGTACCTGAAGAAGGACCCGATGAACTTCTCGATGGCCCAGTACGTGAACATGCTGACGATGGAAGTCGAAAGGAAGCAGATGCACGAGCAGCTCAAAGAAGAGCTGATGAGCGACAAGGAGATCGATTGGAAGAAATACATGGCGATGGCTGACAAGTGGGAGAAGGTCAAAGACTACCAGTTCGTCAACCTGATCTATTCCGCGCTGCTATCCCGCGACGACTGCAGGGATGCTGAGCTCTTTGAAAAGATCGGCAGATCCTTCCAGCGCCAGAAGCGCTTCGACGAGATGGCGATCGCCTACATCCGCGGGCTGACTCTCGCGGAGCTTTCGAAGCCTAAGGAAGCGGAATTCGCCCTTCAGGTCGCCTCGGCCCTGATCGCCAAGGGCCGCCATGAAGAAGCCTTGAAATACATTGAGACCGCCTACAAGGCTGACAAGAGCAAGACCAGGGGCAGGCTCCTGAACGATTCTTCCTTCGATCCCATGAAGCTCAACGCCGATTCCAAGATCGCGGACAGAATGAAGGAGATCCTGGAGGGAAAATAAGTGAGATTCTCCCTTAGAGAACGCAAATGCGCGGAAAAGCTCCTTGAGCGCGCCCTTTTCGAGGACAAGGCTGACAAAGACTTGACAAGCATACTTTCATGCTCTGACAAGCCGGCCCGCTTCAGTTTGAGAACGCGGCAGGACATTGCCGTCTCGGGTTTGGAGATCGTCGAGCTTGGTTTTCCCAAGGCCAAGATCGCGTTCGAATGCGAGGACGGCGACAAGCTTAAAGCCGGCGAAACCCTGGCGACAGTGGAGGGACCGCTGCGGCCTATCCTCACGGCCGAGCGTTCCGTGCTCAACCTGCTGCAGAGGATGTGCGGCGTGGCGACTCTTACCGCGAAATACGTTGCCGCCTCGCAAGGCTTGGTCAAGATCGTAGACACTAGGAAGACCATGCCGGGTATGAGGCTCCTGGACAAGTACGCCGTGCGCTGCGGGGGAGGGGAGAACCACCGCATGGACCTTTCCGACATGATAATGCTGAAAGACAATCATCTCGCGTATTCGGGCCTGAGCTACAAAGAGCTTTTCCAAAGAGCGAGGAAAGATTTCCCCGGCGTTCCCATCGCCGTGGAAGCGGAAAATTACGACCAGGCGGTAGAGCTGGCGGATCTGAAGCCTGATCTTCTGATGCTTGACAACATTCCCGCCCCTGAAATGAAAAAGATCGCCGGTTCTCTCAAGGGCAAAGTCCTTTTGGAAGCAACTGGCGGCGTGACGCTGGAGAATATTTCGGAAGTCGCCAAATGCGGAGTCGAACGCATATCCATCGGCGCCATAACCCACAGCGCTCCCGCTGTAGACTTGGGGCTCGACGCATGAAAGCGATCCATTTGACAGAATGCGCCTCCACGATGGACGAAGCCAGACTCCTCATAGACAAAGGGGAGAAGGCTCCCTTCTATCTTTTCACGGACCGCCAAACAAAAGGCAGGGGACAGTACGGCAAAAGCTGGGAATCATACGAGGGGAACCTCTTTCTCTCCGTCGTGATGAACGGCGGCGCCGTGAAAGAGCCCTCGCTGCTTTCCCTGACGGTCGGACTCGCCGTGGCGGAAGCGCTTGTGAAAAAAGGACTGCGGCCGAATCTCGTCTGGCCCAACGACGTCCTGATAGACGGCGCGAAAACGGCCGGGATACTCATAGAGGAGCACGGCGGCGCTTTCATAGCGGGCGTGGGGCTGAACCTGAACGTCCCCAAAAGCCCTTCCGTTTTGGAAGACGGGCGGCTTATCAATTCCGTCTCCAATCACACCGGCAAAGCGGAAGACGTCGAAAGCTGGGCGCGGCTTTTGGCGGAAGCGGTAATGAACAGAATCGATTCGGGAGAGGAAGCGATCCTACCTTCCTGGCGCGGATTCTCCCAAGCGCATCCAATAGGAGAAATGGTGAAATGAAATACGAACTTGTAGAGCCGACTTTGGGCATGATGCGCAAAGTCTACGAGCTTATTATGAGCGAGGCGGCGGAAGAAAAACTCCTGCCCCGGGCTCTCTCGGACCTCTATGAGCACGTCCACGATTTCATCGTGGCGACGGATATGGAAACGGGCGAAATTGTAGGCTGCGTGGCCCTCAACATCGTCTGGGAGGATCTCGGCGAGATACGTTCCCTGACCGTGGCGGAAGGCCACAAAGACATGGGCATCGGCAGAATGCTCGTCGAAGCCTGCATAAAAGACGCCAAGGCTCTCGGCTTGAAAAGAATGTTCGCCCTCACCTATGTGCCGAAATTTTTCCTGAAATGCGGATTCAAGAAGATCGACAAGGAGCGCCTGCCCCACAAGATCTGGAGCGTCTGCATCAACTGCCCCAAATTTCCGGACTGCGACGAGCAGGCCGTGGAACTTTTACTGGAAGACAAACCTACCGAACAGTAGTATCAATAAACTCTATCAGGAGTAACTCTATGTCAGATTTCATCAGCAACACCTCGCCGCAGCGTGACAAGCCTCTGAGAGTCATGGGACTCTGGGAAGAAAAAGACCAGAACGGAAACATGATGCTCTCGGGCAACATCACAGGGCGCGCCCGCGCCATCATCACCGTCAACAACTTCAAGAAGGGAGACAGGGACCCCGACTACTATCTCTCGGTTGCCCAGACGGAGAGACCGGACCAGCAGGGCGAGGAGCAGCCTCAGGAACCGCAGGTCAGGGCCAGCATAAGGCTGACCGGACTTTGGCGCAACAGGGACCGCAAGGGCAAAGATTACCTCAGCGGATCATTGCAGTCCTTAAGGATCCTGATCTTCTCCAACAACTATCATCAGTCCGACAGGGATCCGGATTACATCCTCTACGTCTGCCAGAGCGACCGTCAGCCCAACCAGCAGCAGGGCGGTTTCTCCAATCAGGGCGGCGGATTCGGCTTCGGTTCTAGAGGCGGAAGCCAGAATGAGGCCCAGGGCGGCCAGACCTCCGGTTCCAGCGACATCAACGAATACGGAGAGCCTCCCTTCTGATGAAAGAAGCAGAACTCACTTACCGCGTCCCGTACGCTGACACGGACCAGATGGGCGTTGTCTACTACGCCAATTACCTGGTCTTCTTTGAAAGGAGCCGCAACGAGCTGATGCGCAGCCTCGGGCTCACTTACAAGGAAATGGAAGAAAAAGGCATCGGGCTTCCTGTTTTGGAAGCCCATGTCGAATACCACAGTCCGGCCCGCTACGACGATCTTCTTACGATCAGGGCGCGGGTGGACGGTTTCGAAGGAATTAAACTAAGAGTAAAGTGTGAAGTGAAAAGGGGAGAGACGCTCCTTGTGGAAGGATACACGCTGCATGTCTGTCTTGATTACAAACAGCTGCGCCCCGTAAGGCCTCCCGAATGGTTCAGCGATCTTCTTAAATAACTTATGGCGACTTATCTTGTAACGGGCGGCGCGGGCTTCATCGGCTCGCACCTTGCAGAGGAACTAGTGAAACGCGGAGAGCATGTCCGCGTTATAGACAATTTTTTCTCGGGAAAAGCCGAGAACATGGCCTCTTTCATAAACGACGTGGAGTTTTATGAAGGCGACATACGCGACGAGGAACTTTTGAAGAAGATCATGCCGGGCGTCGATTACGTCCTGCATCACGCGGCTGTCGCTTCCGTCCCGAGGTCCGTCGAGAACCCCGAGGAAAGCACGGATGTGAACGTCATGGGAACGCTGAACGTTCTGAGAAGGGCCGCGGAAAACAAAGTCAAAAGGCTTGTCTACGCCGGCTCCTCCTCGGCCTACGGCAATTCCGACACGGAGAAAAAGAGCGAATTGGAAGCGCCCGATCCTATTTCCCCTTATGCCGTGACGAAGCTGGCGGGGGAGTACTATTGCAGGTCTTTCGCTTACATCTACGGCCTTGAGACGGTCGTACTGCGCTATTTCAACGTCTTCGGCGAACGCCAGGATCCCAAGTCGCTTTACTCAGCGGTCATCCCGCTCTTCTGCACGGCGGCCAAGGAAGGAAAGCCCGCTACCATCTACGGCACCGGCAGACAGACTAGGGACTTCACCTACGTGAAAAACAACGTGGAAGCGAACCTTCTGGCTGCCAAGACGCCCGGCATTTCCGGCGAAGTCATAAACATCGCCTGCGGCCAGACGGTCGATCTTATTGAACTTCATTCCGCCATCAACAGGATCATGGGCAAAGACCTTCCGCCTGTTATGGCGCCCCCCAGAGTCGGCGACGTCATGCACTCGAGCGCCGACATCACGAAAGCCATGAAGCTCCTTGGCTATGAGCCGAAATTCTCTTTCGAGGAAGGCCTCGCCAAGACCTGCGCTTTCTTTTCCCATTAGCTCCTGTAACTAATTTTCTCTAGGCATGTCGAACAATTCACAAAAATCAGGCTTTTCCGTCGTTACCGTTATCCTCCTGATAATGATGACTGCCCTTCCCGTTTTAGCTGAAAACTCAGGATTTGTAACCGAAGAAGCGAAGCCGGCCGCTATTGATTCCGCATCTGGCGACAAGGCCCCTCTTTTTGAAGCGGCCCGCTCGGGCTACGCTCCCGCCCAGGTCGAGCTCGCGAAGCTCTATGAGGATAAAAACGATCTTGAATCAGCCGCCTATTGGTACGAACAGGCCGCGAAAAACAACGACGCAGAGGCGAACAACAAAATCGGGCGCTACTATCTGCACGGGCTCGGCGGAAAACCGAAAGATCCTGATACGGCTGTGAAATACATTTCCACGGCGGCTCGTTTGGGCCATGCCGACGCCATGACGCTGCTGGGAAATTATTGCTATTATCTGAAAGACTATGACAACGCTCTCGCTTGGCTCCGCGGCGCGGCCGCCAAAGAAGAACCTAACGCTCTCTACAAATTGGGCGTGATGTACGAATATGGCGAGGGTGTCGCCCAAGATCACGAAAAGGCTTTTAATTATTTTAAAACGGCGGCCGAAAAAGATCACGTAGACGCTTGGATCAACCTTGGAATAGATTACCTGCTGGGCAGGGGAACAAGCAAAAATTATGACCAGGCGAACTACTGGATAAGCAAGGCGGCAAACGCTGAAAAGCCGACGGCGCAGAAGATATTAGGCGACATTTATTACAGCGGCTTGGGCGTTACCGCCAATCATGATACCGCCGTCTATTGGTATGAGAAAGCCGTTCAGGGCGGTTCGGCTGACGCCAGGGAAAGATTGGCGCAGATCCGTTCCAAGGAAAGAACCGTTGAGAAGCCCAAGGAAATCGTCAAGGAAAAACCCGTCGAGACCAAGATCAGAAAGAAGACGGAAAAGCCGAAATCCAGCCGCAAAGGCACTGCTCCCGGCATCTACAAAGCCGTGCTCGACCTGAAATTCACCGGCCCGACGAACGCCAAGGTCGGAGACCGTTACAAGTATGTCGTTTCAATCAAGAATTCCGGTTCCGAAACGGCTGAGAACGTGATCGTGGACTACACGCTTCCCATCGGCATCTCTCTGATCAAGGATTCCAGCACCAAGAGCTTCACCTTGAGCGCCGGAAACATGGCTCCCGGCAGCGTGAAGAACTACAACGTTGAAGTTGTCGCCGACTACGCGGGGATCTTCATCAACAGCGTGAGCGTAAAAGGCGCCAACGCCCACGACAAGCACTCTTCCATCTGCACGAAGGTGATCAACCGCAGATAAACTGATTACGTCGCAAAAAAGCACACTCCCTGGCTCACTACTGCCACCGCAGTTTTAGAGGAACTCGCGGCCTCCGTGTGTTCGCCTTGGGAGTGTGCTTTTTTTGCTCCGAGCCTAATGCCGGATCTTATTCCTTTCCAGTCCAGCAGAAGGTGCAGACCTCGTCCTTGGGCAGCCCGATGGCGTCCAGCATGTCGTCGAGGTTCTGATAGCGCAGCGTGGTCATGGAGAATTCTCTCCTGATGTGGTCGACCATGGCTTCGTATTTTTCCGAGCCGTACTGCAGGTATTCTTCCGGCACGGTCTCTGAGAAGCCTTCCAGGTGGTTTATGGCCCTTCTGGCGGCCAAGCTGAGGACGTTGCTGCCCGATCTGGAGAAGTTCAGATATTTGCAGGTGAAAAGGTAGGGCGGGCAGGCGGAGCGGAAATGCATTTCCTTGGCGCCGGCGGAGAAGACTCTAGACACGATGTCCCTTAGCTGCGTGCCCCTGACTATGGAGTCTTCCGTGAAGAGAACGCGCTTCTGGTCGAGGAGCGGCTTTACGACGAGTATCTTCATCCTGGCGATGACTTCGCGGACGCTCTGGGTCGTCGGCATGAAGCTTCTGGCCCAGGTCGGGGTGTATTTCGTGAAGGGGCGGCCGAAGGGGACATGGCGCGCGTTGGAATAACCGATGGCGTAGCCTGTGCCGGAGTCGGGGACGCCGGCGGCCAGGTCGATCTCCACTTTGTCGTTCTCGGCCAGTTTCTGTCCGGCGGCGTAGCGGAATTTCTCAACGTTGAGGCCTTCGTAAGTCGAGGCGGGGAAGCCGTAGTAGACCCAGAAGAAGGCGCAGACTTTCCTTTTGCCGCAGGGGGCGAGGATCTGTTCGGTGCCTTCAGGAGTGATCTTCACTATTTCGCCGGGGCCGAGTTCCTTTACGGTGGAGTAGCCGAGGTTAAGGAAGGCGGTGGATTCCATCGTGAAGGCGCGGGCGCCGTCCTTTTCGCCCAATATTATGGGCGTTCTGCCGTGATAGTCCCTGGCGGCGTAGAGGCCGTCTTTTGTAAGCAGCATAAGAGAGCAGGAGCCGTCGATCCTCTTGAAGAGGTTCTGTATGCCGTCCACGAAGCTTTCGCCCTCGTTTATGAGGACGGCGGCCAGTTCGGTCATGTTTATTTCGCCCAGGCTGGTCTCGGAGAAGTGCACGGCGTGGCGCTGGCAGACTTCCTCGATGAGCTCCTTGGTGTTGTTTATGATGCCTACCGTGACGATGGCGTATTCGCCGAGATGCGATCTAATGATCAAAGGCTGCGCGTCGAAGTCGCTGATGACGCCCATGCCCATGTTGCCGGAGAAGGAGTCGAGCTTCTCCTCGAAGCGCGAGCGGAAGGGGGAGTTGCTGATGTCGTGGATGATCCTGCTTAGGCTGCCGTCCTTGGCGACGAAGGCCATGCCGGCGCGTCTGGTGCCTAGGTGAGAGTGATAGTCCGTTCCGAAGAAGACGTCGAGTTTGCACTCGGATTTGGAAGCAACACCGAAAAAGCCGCCCATTTTTGACTCCTTTTTGTATTAATGGCGGAGAGAGTGGGATTCGAACCCACGGTACGCTAATGCGTACACCGGTTTTCGAAACCGGACCGATCGACCACTCCGGCATCTCTCCTTAATTTAGATTTTAGAGTTTATCAAAACCCCTGTGGAATTGCAAAACGGTGAGCCTGGGCCGTTGTTTTGGTAAAATATGAGATATAATAGCAGGAAGGGAATCCATATGAATGAAAAGGACAGACCTGTGGACATGCGGGACAACGCCAGGGCGCTGCCCGTCCGCTTCTGGATCTACCAGGGCGAGCGTTTCCCGTTCGTACAATATTTGCCGTTGGTGGCGGCCTTTACCTTCTCAGCCACCGGTTATTCGCTGATGGCGGGCGGACGATCTGGCTTTCCCAACGGCTGGACGATGGCGGCCGGCGTCGCGACTTCCTTCGGCCTTTTCTTCCTGCTCAGGCTTTTCGACGAATTCAAGGATGCGGCGGACGACGCGAAGTGGCGGCCTTACCGCGCCGTGCCGCGCGGCCTCGTCTCCTTCGGCGAGATCCGCGCGCTGATCGTCTTTATCATCGCTTTTGTCATTGCAGTCAACGCCGCGGTAGCACCTATGCTTCTGGCCCCGCTGGCGCTTTCGTTGGCCTACATCCTTCTCATGTGGCGTGAATTTTTCGTGCCGGCTTGGCTCCGCCGCCATCCCGTCGTCTATATGCTCACCCACATGGTGGTGATGCCGCTCATCGACTTTTACACTTCCGGCCTCGACTGGATCGTCGCCGGGGCGGCTCTGCCGAAAGGGATGCTGCTTTTTCTCGCGCTGACTTTCACGAACGGCTGCGTGATCGAGATCGGCCGTAAGATCCGCCTGCCCGAGAACGAGGAGGAGGGCGTCGAAACTTACTCCGCGCTCTGGGGACGTTTCAGGGCCGCCTGGATCTGGCTCGGCGTGCTTACGCTGACCTGGCTGTTTTCGCTTGCGGCCTGCGCGCTGCGCGGCTACTTTGTCCGGGGCGGAATACTGCTTACCTTGGCTTTTGTTTTCTGCGCGGCGCCGGCGGTTGCCTTCCTCCGCGGCAAGGGGACCGGCCGAGGCATTGAAAACGCTTCCGGCATCTGGACGGTTCTCATGTACGTTTTCGTCGGGCTCGTTCCCGCCATCCTGAAATGGGTAGTGCGATGAACGGCGGCAAGGCTGACAATCTCAGGCGCCTGAAAGCACTCGGCTTCCCGGTTCCGGAATGGATCGTCATAGGTCCAGACGAAGCGGCGGA
>DFCM01000121.1:34251-59466 GCA_002366995.1 bacterium UBP3_UBA3054
GAGCGGCGGACGAAGCGGCGCTGGCGGGCGAGCTCGCCGCGGCCGGGCTCTCCGGCGATTTTTTCGCCGTCAGGTCGTCAGCCTCCGCGGAGGATGGGGCGTTAGCTTCCTTCGCGGGGCAGTTTGAAACGCTGCTGGCCGTGCCGCGCGCCAAACTATCCGAAGCTGTGGCCCAAGTGCGCGCCTCAGTTGGCTCCGACGCGGTCCTGGCCTACTGCCGCGAGAACGGCGTCGCCGCCGAGGCGCTCAGAATGTCAGTCGTCGTCCAGGAAATGGCGGCGGCGGAAAAATCAGGCGTCGCCTTCGCGGTCGATTTCAAAACCGGTTCGCGCAAGGTCGTGACCGTCTCCGCGGTGCGCGGCCTGGGCGAGGGGCTCGTCTCCGAACTGGCGGAGGCGGACACTTACGTTGAAAAGGACGGAATAATCGAGGCGTCGCTTTCGGAAAAGATCCACGCCGTGCGTTTCGCCCTACGCGGCGGCACAACGGTCTCCGAACTTTCCCCGGAGGAAAGGAACAATTCGGTTTTGTCGGACGAAGAAGTGCGGCGCGTTGCCGAAGCGGCGCGGAAGATCTCGCGCGCCTTCGGCCGTCCCCAAGACGTGGAATGGGCGCTGACAGCGGACGGAAAACTGTGGATATTACAGACGCGTCCCATCACGACGCTTTCCAAACTTCCCGACCCGGACGAGGAGTCCGTCCTCTGGGACAATTCCAACATCGTTGAAAGCTATCCCGGCATCACGCTGCCCCTGACTTTTTCCTTCGCGCGCACAGTGTATTCGGCGGTTTACCGCCAGTTCTGCTTCGCGCTCGGCGTGGAGCGCGCGCTTGTTGACGCCAATCCGGACGCCTTTGAAATGCTCGGGCACTGGAAAGGCCGCTTCTACTACAACCTGAGGAACTGGTACAGGGTCCTGATGATGCTCCCGGGCTACCGCGTCAACGCCGGCTTCATGGAGACGATGATGGGCGTCAAGGAGCCTCTCAGGGAAAAGCCCTCGATCCGTCCCTCGCGCCGGCCCGAGTGGCTGCGCGTCTGCTCCACCATTATAGGCGTCGCCTGTCAGGCTCTGACGCTGGATAGCCGCGTGAAGGCTTTCATGCGCCGCTTCGACGAGATCGTGACGCCGCTGGAAGAACGCGATTTGGGGGAACTTTCCTGCGCGGAGCTCGCCGCGCTTTACGACGACCTTCAGCGCGAGTTTGTCGCGGGCTGGCGGACGCCTCTCGTTAACGATTTCTTCGCGATGGTCGCCTACGGTTCGCTTAAGAAAAGCCTTGTGAAATGGGGCGTGGATGCCGGCGGCTCCGCGCAGAACGACATTTTGGTCGGCGTCGGCGACATCGTTTCCGCCGAGCCGATGAGGCGGCTGGCCGCGCTGGCGGAACTGGTCCGCGGCGACGCCGAGTTGAAAAAGACTCTCGCTTCCGGCGACGCCGCGGCTTTTACCGCGGAGATCCCCAAACATCCCGCTTTCGCCGCGGAGTGGACGGCCTACCTGAAAAAATTCGGCGGACGCTGCATGGGAGAACTGAAGCTCGAGACTGTCACCTACGATATGGATCCCGAGCCGCTCATCGCGATGCTGCGCGGCTACGCGGCCGCGCCGCTGTCCGAACCGGCGCTTCCCAAGGAGCCCGACCTCTCGGCGCTGAACGGGCATCCTCTGCGCCGCTTCTTTTTCAAGCTGCTCCGCAGCCGCGCAAGGCGCTACGTCTCCAACCGCGAAAACCTGCGTTTCGAGCGGACGCGCCTTTTTGTCGTCATCCGGCGGATCATGCTGGCCTTCGGGGCGCGCCTGCACGCTTCGGGCTTCCTCGACGCGCCGCGGGACGTTTTTTACCTGGAGATGCCTGAGGTGCTGGGCTTCGCTCTCGGCTGCGCAGACCCCGGGACTTTCCGCGAACTGGTCGCCGGAAGAAAGGCGCTGTACGCGAAGTACGAAAAAGAACCCGCGCTGCCGGAGCGTTTCGAAACGCGCGGCGGCGTCATCGTTCCTCAGTACGAAACGCCCTCAGGACCGGATGCCGCTCCCGAATCGGACGGAACGCTTAAGGGACTCGGCTGCTGCCGCGGCGTCGTCCGCGGAAAAGCCACGGTCATCCGCGACCTCTCCTGCGCCGGCGACACTGCGGGAAGAATTCTTGTGGCGGAGCGCACCGACCCCGGTTGGGGGCCGCTCTTTCCGTTGGCGAAAGGCGTGCTGGTCGAGCGGGGGAGCGTCCTCTCCCACGCTGCGATCCTCACTAGGGAACTTGGCATTCCCTGCGTCGTCGGCGTGAAGGGCCTCCTTTCCGCCGTCGCCACGGGCGACGAAATTGAACTCGACGGCGCGGCCGGAACGGTCCGCCTCATCGCAAAAGGGGGCGCATGACGAAAACCAAGACGATCGAAAAGCGGGCGAAATTTGATTTCGTGCGCTACTCCAACTGTTGGGAGGATCCCCTCCTGCTGCTCGGCGCCATGCCGGAAGGGGCGAAGTGCCTTTCCATCGCTTCAGCCGGCGACAACTCTTTCATGCTGCTATCGGGCGGCGCAAGATCTGTCACGGCCTTCGACCTCAACCCCGTCCAGCTCGCCTTGTGCGAGCTGAAGAAGGCGGCTTTTTACGCGCTTTCATACGAAGAATTGATCGCTTTCCTCGGCTTTGCCGCTATGCCGGAGGAAGAGCGCCTCGCGGCGTACCGGGACAAGCTGCGTCCGTTGATGCCGTCTTATGCCGCAACACTCTGCGACGCGCGGCCCGGCCCAATCGCGGCCGGCGTCGTCGACTGCGGAAAATTCGAATCTTATTTCCGGATCTTTTCGCGCAGGGTGCTGCCGTTCGCGCATTCGAAGCGCGAAGTCGCGGAAGTCTTCACGCCGCGGACGCCCGAAGGCAGGGCGGACTTTTTTGACAAAGTCTGGGCGAACCTCCGCTACAGGCTGCTCTTCAAGCTGTTCTTCAACCGTTTCGTGATGGGGCGGCTCGGCCGCGATCCGGAATTTTTCCGCTACGTCGACAAAATCGTCATCTCAAAGGAGATCTGGGGACGCGCGGAACGGGCGATGAAGGACCTGACCACGGAGGACAATCCCTACCTGCGCTACGTGCTGACTGGGTCTTTCTCTCCTGTTCTGCCAGATTATGTCCTTCCCGGGAACTACTCTCGTATAAGAGAAAGGCTGGACCGCATAAGCTTCGTTAAGGCGACGCCCGACGAACTCGCCGGCAGGGAAGGCGATTATGACTTCTTCAACCTTTCCGACATATTCGAATACATGGGCCGCGACGTTTTCGAAGCGACCGCGCGGACGCTTCGCTCTCTTGCGGCGCCTGGCGCTGTCTTTGCCTATTACAACATGCTGCTTCCGCGCGAATTGACGGAGGCGGTTCCCGACCTCGAGCCCCGCGCCGCGCTTGCCGACCGTCTTTTCGCGCGAAACCGCGCTTTCTTTTACGGAGCCTATCATGTGGACGCTCTTTCTTCATGAAGCCCTGGGTGTCGCGCTGATCACCGCCCTGACGCTTGCCGTTTTCGCGATAGGGGAGCTGCTGCGCCGCCGTGAGATCCTTTCTCCCGAGCAGTCGCGCAAGCTGCTCCATGTCGGCGGCTGCTGTTCGGCGCTGCTGTTCCCGGTGCTTTTTACGACGCACTGGTCCGTCCTCGCCGTTTGCGGCGGCTTCACCGTGCTCATACTCTGGCTGGAACACAAGGGAAGCCTTCACGCTGTCGACGATGTTTCCCGCAAGACCTACGGCGGGGCGCTCCATCCTGTCGCGCTCTACCTATGCTATCTGCTCGCCATATGGCGCGGGAATTTCACCTTCTATGAAATTTCGGTGCTTGTTCTGGCGCTTTCAGACACGGCGGCGGCGCTGGTGGGGGAGCGCTACGGCCGGCTGCGCTACCGCGTCGGCGGCGATGACTACCGTTCGCTCGAAGGCTCGGCCTTCTTTTTTCTCGTGACCTACGCCATCGTCCACCACATTCTTCTGCTCGGTCTCGACATGGCCAGCTGGGACGCGACCGTTTTGTCGCTGCTAATAGCCGTCCTCGTGACGCTCTTCGAAGCCGTTTCGCTTGGCGGGGCCGACAATCTGGTGATCCCGATCGGCGTGATGATCATACTCATCAAAAACGCCCACCCCGACATCGCCGCGATCACAAGTCAGTTAATTTGCCTCACGATATCCTTCGTACTCGTCTGCCTGCCGATGAGGTTGTTCGGCTTGATGGGAGGTTCGGGCCGCGTGGTCATGTCGCTGCTCGTCTATCTCGCCTCCGGACTCGTCTCGCCGTTTTGGGGGCTCGCCACGCTGCTCTGGGCCTACTTGCTCAACCTCTGCTCCACCCTGCGCATGAAGGAAATCAAGACCGTCTTTGGGCTGGCGGCGCTGCCGTTCATCGTTATCATGAGCTTCAACATTGCTGTAAAGGTTTTCAACTGGCGGCCTATTGCCGTCGCGACGCCCGTCTTCCTCGCCGCGCTCTTTCTTTCATATTTGGCCGTGAAGTCCTATGAGAAAAAACATTGAGGAACTTTCGCTCGCGCCCGCGACGCGCGGGATCTTCGAGGAATTGCCGCGCCGCCTCTACGGGTCACGCTACCGCGGCGAAGAGGCGCCGGACGGGCTGCCGTTTTTTGTCGTCCGCGGAAATGACGGCGCGGTCCTTGCGCGCGCGGCCGTCTGGACGAACCCCGCCTTGAATTACCGCGGCGCGGTTCCCGGACTCGTCGGTTCGTTTGAAAGCGAAAACGACGCGGCATCCGCGGCGACGGTCCTCCTGGCCGCTGAAAATTATATCCGCGCCCGCGGACACCAGCGCGTCATAGGTCCCATGAACGGCAGCACCTGGGGTCGCTACCGTCTCGCGCTTCCCTTGGCGGCGCCCTGCCTCTTTCCGTTGGAGCCGATGAATCCGCCCTGGTATTGGGAACTTTGGGAGAAATGCGGGTATGAGACGCTGGCGGAGTACGTCACGAAAAGTTTTCCGCTCTCGGAAGATTCCTTCGCGCGCCTTGAAAAGGCGGAGCGGATCTTCGCGCGGCGCGCCATCACGGTCTCGGATTGGCGTCCCGACCGCGTCCGGGAGGAACTCGACGACATTTTCGCGGTCTCGCTAGTCAGCTTTAAAAACAATTTTCTATACGTGCCGGCGGACCGCGGGGCGTTTCTTTCGCACTATCTGCCGCTGGCGGCCAAAATGCGCCCCCACGACGCGGCTATTGCCCGCCGCGCCGACGGAACGCCCGTCGGCTTCGTCTTCGGCTTTCCTAATCCCTACGCCGCGGAAGGGGCTGAGTATGTCAGCAAGACGGTCGCCGTTCTGCCTGACGCGGACTGTCGCGGCCTCGGCGCGCTTTTAGCCGAACGCATGGCAAAAAAAGCCTTCGAGGATGGGTTCCGTGTCATGTACCACGCGCTCATGCACGTCGACAACGTCTCCACCCTCATAGGCAACCACGCCGGAGCCAAAGTCTGCCGCAGGTACCGGCTTTACACGAAAGAGTTCAAATGAACGCGAATCTTTGCGAACTTTTGAGGGAGCGCGCCGCGAAAAACCCCGGCCGCACCGCCCTGATCCACCGCGGCGTTTCCGTAACTTACGGCGAACTGACGCGGCGCGTCGAGCGGCGCGCGGGGGCGCTGGCGCGCTATGGCGTGAAAAAAGGGGACCGCGTCGTGATTTTCGTCCCGATGTCGACGGCCCTTTATGAGATCTTGTTTTCCGTCTTCTCGCTGGGAGCGGTGGCGGTTTTCATCGACGCCTGGGCCGACGCCGCGCGTCTCGATTACGCGGCGCGTCTTGCGGAAGCCAAGGCTTTCGTGGGCATCCCAAAGGCCTGGCTCCTTTTCCTCAAGTCCAGGGCGATGCGTCAGATCCCAGTGAAGCTTTTTCCCGGCTTCGGCAAAGGATCCGCCTACGAAAGCGCCTCTCCGGCTTTCTGCGCCGAGGACGATCCCGCGCTGGTGACTTTCACGACCGGTTCGACGGGCGTTCCGAAGGCGGCGCTGCGGACCTGCGGCTTTTTGATGGCGCAGCATCGCGCGCTGAAAGATTTTCTCGGAGTGGGGGAAGGGGACGTCGACATGGCGACGCTGCCGATCTTCTCGCTGAACAACCTCGCCTGCGGCGCGACGACGCTCATTCCCGATTTCAACCCCGCCAGGCCGGCCGACTTTGACCCCGTGAAGATCGCTGGCGAAGCGGCCGCGGCAGGCGTGACGACCACGGCCGGTTCGCCTGCTTTCTACAAGAAACTTTCCGAGGCGGCGCGGGAAACAAATCCGATCCCGACGCTCCGCAAAATCTTTGTTGGCGGCGCCGCGGTGTTTCCGGAGTTCGCCGAAGAGTTGTCCGCGGCTTTCTCCGGCGCGGCGGTAAGCGCGGTCTACGGTTCGACGGAGGCTGAGCCCATCGCCGCGATCGCGGCGGACGAGCTCGCCGCGTCCGATTGCGCAGACGGCGTCCCGGCCGGGGAGGTGAGCGCCTTCATTGAGCTTCGCGTTGTTCGTTTCGACGCTGTTCTGCGCCATGAAATGAAGGAAGAAGAATGGAGCGCCGCCCAGGCCGCGCCCGGCGAAGCCGGCGAGATCTGCGTCGCCGGCGGCCACGTCCTGAAAACCTACTATCGCAACCCGGAAGCCGAGAAAGAGAACAAAATCAAGGTCGGCGGCAAGATCTTCCACCGCACCGGCGACGCCGGACGTCTCGTTGGGGGACGTCTCTTTCTTCTGGGGCGAGCCTCGCGCGTCTTTACAACGCAAGGCGGCGCGAAGGCTTATCCCGCGCTGATCGAGCGCGAACTGCTGAAACTTGACTCGAGCACCGCGGGAACGCTCGTCCGCGGCCGGGACGGCCGGGCGGTTCTGATTTTGGAAAGCGCCGATCCCGAAGCAGCCCGCGCGGAAGCCCTGTCGCTCGACCGCCCGCGCGTGCCCTACGACGAGATCCGCGTCGTCGCCCGCATCCCGCGCGACCCCCGCCACGCCTCGAAAATTGATTACAACGCCCTCGCCGAACAGATTCTCAGTGAAAATTAATGCTTTGCGCGTCATGATCATGAGGGACTAAACCATAAAGTCCCGGTTGAAAACGAGAAGAGCTGTGTTGGCGGTTTGATTATAAAGACTTTGGCCGCTTTCGGTTGATTTAGGAGGGGCGTTATGGTATAATCCCCTTATTTACTGAGATTATCGAAACGATTATGGAAAGCAATACGAAGAAAACGGTTTTTCTGACCGGAGGCACCGGCTTTTTAGGCGGACACTTGGGACGCGAGTTCCTCTCCCGCGGCTGGCACGTGCTGTATTTGGCCAGAGCGAAGAGGACTGTCTCCGCTAAAGACCGTGTTTTGACTGTTTTGGAAGCGATCGATCCCAAGTGGCGCGAATTGCCGGGGACTTTCGAATTGGTCGAAGGCGACATCACTCTGCCTAATTTGGGCGTCGACGACGCCGTGTGGGGCGAGAAGCTGAGATCTGTCGATGAATTTTGGCATTCCGCCGCTGTTCTTTTCTTTTCCGAAGACCAGCGCGAAGTGACCGAGAAAATAAACCACCAGGGAACTCTTAACGTCCTTGACTTTGTGAAACGCTACGGCATCAAGCGCCTTCAGCACATCAGCACGGCCTATGTGAGCGGCCTGGCCGATCATGTCGTGATGGAAGAAGTCACAAAGTGCGACTGGGAGTTCCGCAACCCCTACGAAGAGACCAAATACGCCGGCGAGCAGGCTGTCAAAAAATTCGCCGACGAAACGGGTGTTGCGACCACGATCTACCGCCCGGCGGTCATAATAGGGGACACCGTGAACGGAAAATGTCTTTCCTTTACGGGCTTTTATAACATTGCCAAGGTCTTCGCCTTGATGAAACGCCTTGTAGTGCGCAAGATCAACGGAGACGCCGAATTTTACAAAAAGCACGATCTTTACACCAACGGAAACTACGTCAACTATCCTTTCCGCTTTCCCTGCCCCTCCGACACGACCGTGAATCTCATTCCGATCGACTGCGTCGTAAGCAATATCATGAACCTCTGCGAACGGCCCGAGTCCGTCGGCCAGGTCTACCATCTGACTCACCCGAATCCTCCCAAGATCCGCGAACTGCTGGTCAAGGGCTGCCAATGGATCGAGATGGGCGGAGTGGAATTCGTCGACTGCACTTTCGAGCAGTCTGAGCAGGTTTTGAGGGAAGAGGTGAAGAAATTCGCCGCTCTCGGGATCAACATAAGTTTCTGTTTGGAGATCAGCGAATATCTGCGCTACCTGTTCGGCGAACCTGTTTTCGACGTATCAAAGATACGCGCCGCTTTGAAGGAAAAATACTTCGAAGCTCCCGTTATCGACGAGGCCTTCCTCAGGAAGATCCTTGACTTCGGAGCGGGGTGCCAATGGCATGGCGTAGTCTGATCCTTTTTGCCCTGCTTTTCCTTGCGGGCTGCAGTTCGACGCTCGTCCTTCGCAACGCCAATGTGAAAGTCGCGGAGCAGGCCAATCTCGGAAGCCCGGCCGTCTTTTTCCTCGACAAGGTCGTCGTTCCCGTTTTGCCGGACGGGAGGATCGGCAAGATAAGGGCCATCGCCGACGGTCAATGGAGCTGGGTCAAAACGCAGAGCGACCTTTCCGCCTGGGCCGACAAGGAATGGGAGATCTTCTTCAGGCGACACGGCCAGACGATGGTCACCGACCCCAAGAAGAGCGACTACCACGTTCTGTGCGACGTAGTCAAAATTTACGCTGAAAAATTCAACGAGTACATGGGGGCTCACAAATTCGCCGCCCATGTCGTGATGCGCGTGACGATAAAGCGCGCATCTGACGGAAACTCCGTCTACGCTAAAGAAATAAAGCAATCATTTGCTGTCACTATTCCGGTCGAAGGCTTGGAGAACGCCGGGGACGAAGCCATTTACAATTACTGCCTGTCCGCGGTTTTCCAGAACTGCCTGGAAAAGATCAGGCTGCCTTAAGATCCGGGAACAAAATTTATCCAATCTAAATGAAGAATCAAAAAATAGAAAGAGAGATCATAATCGACACCGAGCAGGCCCAGGAGCGCCGCGTCGCCGTCGTGGAAGACAAGCAGCTTGAGGAATACTACATCGAGCGCGACGAGCAGCACCGCCACATGGGCAGCGTGTACAAAGGCAGGGTCGAGAACATCATTCCCGCCATCAACGCGGCTTTCATCGACATCGGCCTTGAGAAAAACGGCTTCATCCACATCGACGACGTTTTCGCTTCCAACTTGGACGCCATGGAACTTGACGACGAGGACGAGGAAGAAGGCGAGAAGAAGAATCAGAACCAAAATCAAAACCAGAACAAGAACCGCCCGAAAAACCGCAAGGATCTGAAGATCTCCGACATCCTGAAAGAAAAGCAGGAGATCATCGTCCAGGTCGTGAAAGAGCCCATCAGCACGAAAGGCTGCCGCCTTACGACCGACATCAGCCTGCCTGGCCGCTTCCTTGTCCTGATGCCATTTGAGAAGCAGATCGCCGTGTCCAGAAGGATCAGCAACGTCCAGGAAAGAAAGAGACTCCGCCAGATGGCCAGAGAAGTGAACCTCCCTGAAGGCTGCGGTCTCATCATCAGGACCGCGGCGGAAGGCTGCACTCAGAAAGCTTTCGAGAACGACGTGGCCTACCTTGTCAACACCTGGAAAGAAATTGAGGAAAAGCATAGGACAACTTCCGCCCCGGCTCTGCTGCATCCCGAACTCGACCTCGTTCTGAGGACGATCAGGGACAGTTACGGCGAGGACGTTTCAAGGATCGTCGTTAACACCAAACCCGATTACGACCGCATCATGACCTTCGTCAAGAGCTTCGTGCCCGAGGCGAAGAACAACGTCCGCCTTTATGAAGGCGACGTCCCCATCTTCGAGAGATGGAACGTCCAGAAAGACATCGACCGCGCCTTCAGGCGCAACGTCTGGTTAAAGAGCGGCGGCTACATCGTCATCGACCAGACGGAAGCCATGATCGCCATCGACGTGAACTCCGGGCGCCACACTTCCAGCGACAACCAGGAAGAGACCGTCACCAAGACGAACCTCGAGGCGGCCGACGAGATCGCCCGTCAGCTTAAGCTTAGGAACATCGGCGGCCTGGTCGTTGTGGACTTCATCGACATGCATTCCAAGCAGAATCAGAAAGAGGTTGTGATGCGCCTGCAAAGCGCCTTAAAGCGCGACAAAGCCAAGAGCAGCATCTTACCCTTGTCCGAGTTCGGCCTCTTGGAAATGACGCGCCAGCGCGTCACAGAGTCCATCAGACAGTCCGTTTACGACGAGTGCCCCTACTGCCACGGCAGGGGACTGGTGAAATCGCTCCTCTCCATCTGCCTGGAACTCCAGCGCGCCCTGCAGTCCCTGCTTTCCTTGGAAAAGGAAAAGGACGTCAGGATCGACGTCAACCCCAGCGTGGCTGTCAGCTTAAGGGAAAATCTGGACATCCTCAAGAAAATAGAAGAGCAGTACAACGCGAATCTGACCATTACCTCCAATCCGAAGATGGACCTGGAGGATTATAAATTCTACGATGCCGTCAGCGGCAAGGCGCTGCAGTTGAAGCGCCGTTAACACAAAGGTAAAATTACCATGCCGACTTACGAATACCGCTGCAAAAAATGCGGATATGAGTTCGAGAAATTCCAGCAGATAACCGCGGAACCCCTGAAGAAGTGCCCCGAGTGCGGGGGACACGTCGAAAGACTGATAAGCGGGGGAGCGGGAATAATCTTCAAAGGCAGCGGTTTCTACGAGACCGACTACAAATGCAAAGCATCTGAATCCTGCCACCAGATCGAGCACGAGCACGGCGCCTCCTGCGGCTGCGAACACTGTCACCACCACAAAAAATAGGAAGACATTTATGACCACCCCGAAAAGGATCATCCCCTGCCTCGACACGAAGGGCGGCAGATTAGTGAAAGGCGTTAATTTCCTCGGCCTCGCCGACGTCGGCGATCCGGTGGAGTATGCCAGAAAGTACAACGAACAGGGCGCGGACGAACTGGTCTTCCTTGACATCACGGCTTCCCACGAGGGAAGAGACACGATCGTAGACCTCGTTTCCAGGACCTCCGAAGTCATCTTCATGCCCCTGACCGTCGGCGGCGGCATCAAAAGTACCGACGACATGCAGCGCATCCTGAGAGCCGGCGCGGACAAGGTAGGCGTCAACACCGCGGCTGTCATGCGCCCCGAGATCCTTAAGGAAGGCGCCAAGATGTTTGGCACGCAGTGCATCTGCCTGGCGGCCGACGCCAGGGACCGCCGCCTCAACACGAAAGTGAACGTTGAGGAAGCGCACAAGATCGAATGGGGCTGGGATATTTCCCCCGTGGCCGTCGACGAGAACACCATCTGGGAAGTTTATGTCCACGGCGGCCGCACGGCGACCGGCATCGACCTTATCAAATGGTGCAAATACGCCGTAAGCTTGGGCGCCGGCGAGATCCTTCTCACCTCCATGGACAAGGACGGCACCAAGGACGGCTACGACAACGCCATGAACAAGGCCGTGCACGACGCCGTCAACGTTCCCCTTATCGCCTCCGGCGGCGCCGGCTGCCTAGAGGACTTCTACAAAGGCGCCGTGGAAGGTGAGGCGGATGCCCTTCTCGCGGCCTCGCTCTTCCATTTCGGCACCCTTACTGTTCCGCAGGTGAAAGAATACCTCGCAAGCAAAGGCGTGCCCGTAAGGCCCACAGAAAAGAAATAAGCAAAAACAAAAAGGCGGCATCAGCCGCCTTTTTTTATTGCCTCTTCAGCATCTTTTCCAGCTTACGAAGTTTTGGGAAAGACACGCCGTCCTCCATTTCCCAGACAGTATCGAAGTCCCAGCCCTTGTAGGTCTCCTTTTTAATGAGCTTATCGTTATTAAGGCAGGCCTTCGGATACTGACCAAAAGAATCCTTTATGTGTAAATGTTCTCGGCTGTAAAAAGAATTTTCCGCGTCACTGGGAAATATACCGACATCTCTGCCCCTATCTATAAAAGGCGTGGGGAACTTTGTAAGCATAAGGCTGTTGATAAGACGGATGTTTCCTCCGGCGACGCATACGAGATCATATCTTTTCACGGGTTTCGGAGGTTTCGGCTTTCCGCCGTATGATTTTACATAAGCCTTTTTTTTGGGCAGCAGTTTTTCAATTTCGGGGCTTTTTTCGCATGATTGAAACTTGCCAAGAATCAGGCAGTCCCTTATGACAACGTTTCCCGCCCGTTTGAACATTCCTCCCGATGCGCAGTTACGGTTTTGATAGAAGATATCGACAGAACATCCTTCTATGTAAGAGTTCGAGCAGGTAATCGCGAACCCGGCTAACGTTTTCTTGCTTAAAAGCGTGCCGGAAACATAGACGTCGCTTATGCGCGCAAGGTCGATGCTTTTCGCCAGCCCGCAGGCTGTTTCATCGCCGGAAATGGAGCAGTTTAAAAGCGCGAGATTTTTTACGCAGGTATCAAGTTTCGTTGCTTCGATCTCTTTCTCAAAAGAATTGGTGGAAAAAGGGAAGGGGCGGGGCGCTTGTTTCCCAAGGGAAATGAAAAGCGCGGCGTTTTTGGTTGGCGAAGCGATATAAAGGTTCGAGATATAGTGGCCGCCGCCGTCGAACGTGCCGTTGAAATGGCCCAGAGGTATGAAACCTTTGGCGTCGTTCCAGCCTCTGGTCTCCGACGCGTTGATGTCGGCTGTCATTTTGAAATGCTTGTCAGCGCATGAAAGAGAGTTTTCCCCAAACCAGACGAGATTCTCGATCCTGTCAACGAGATAGGGATCCTCAGCGCTGCCGCTGCCTTTCGGTTTTACTGCGGAGTTTTCGGCAAGCGACAGATAGGAGAGCAAAACAAACAGCCAGACGAGAGTTTTTTTCATAAGCGTTTCAACATTTTTTCAAGCTTACGAAGTTTTGGGAAAGACACGCCGTCCTCCATTTCCCAGACAGTATCGAAGTCCCAGCCCTTGTAGGTCTCCTTTTTCTTCAGTTTGTCATTGGAAATGCCGACCTTGTTGTTGTCGCTCAAAGTTTGTTTGATGTTTTCAGCGCTGTAAAAGGAATTATCAATAGTTGCCGAATCAGGGAAAGCGATGACTTGGCCCTTTTTTCTGTCGGTAGAAATGGAGTTTAAAACAAGGCAGTTATAGAGATAAAAGCTGCCTACGCCAACAAGGCGGATGGATAAAATGGCGTTCCAGTCTTTACCTGCTTTTCTAATTGTACGGGCGCTGTATCCAGTACTGATCCTAGAGTCTTCGATATTGTCCATGCTGTATTGGAAAGATCCCAAAGAGATATAGTTTCTCAAAACGGTGTTTTGGGAGGTGGAAAAGCAGCCGGCGGCGTTGCATTCGCGGTTTTTGAAATCAATATTCGTTCCGCATTCGTCCAGGCAGGAATTGTTGCAGCTGCCGGCAAATCCGGCAACCAGTTTTTCGCTCTTCAAGGAGCCTGATATGTAGACCCCGGAGATAAGGGCGAAATCAATGTTGCAGGCTAAACCAGCCGCCAGATCCTTTCCGAAGAATCTGCAATCTATCAGCGCCAGATCTTTTATGGTGGCGAATTCCTTGGAACGCTGGGCAAGATTCTCAAGGACGTTGGTCGAGAAATCGAAATTTTGCACAGGAGTGCCGATCCTGGCGAAGAGGGCGGCGCCTTGCTCTTTTCTGTTGATGAAAAGGTTCGAGATAATATGACCTCCGCCGTCGAAGCAGCCCCTGAAGGGGTAGGAGGCATAGGCCTTTTTGTTCTCGTGAGTATATCCTATTGGCAGAAAACCTCTGCCGTTGTTCCAACCTTTGGTCTCAGAGGCATCGATATCGGCTGCCAAACGGAAGCATTTGGCGGAGACGTTGGTTATGTTCTCTCCCATCCAGACAAGATGCTCGATCTTGCCGATTAGGAAAGGATCGTCTTCGCTGCCGCTGCCGGTAGGCTTAACGGCTTTGTTTTCCGCCAGAGCGGAAAGCGAAAACAGAAGTATCGAAGCAACTAGCAGTAGTTTCATACTTCTATTCTAGCAGAAAAATGGAATTAAATCCGTTTACCTGTTTTTCGCGAGGTAGCGCCAGTAGGCCATGAGGCTCTTGGGGTCGTCGGTGACTTGCGAGAGGTCTTTGAGGGGGATTATTTCCACCCTTATCTTTTCGTTCTCGTCGGGGCAGCCGCAGATCCTTCCTTTGAGGGATTCGAGTTCTTCTTTTGTCAGGTCTATTTCAGCGGAGAAGAGGAAGATTATCTCGTCGCTGATGCCGTAGGTAGGGAAGAAGCCGCCGAGGTCGGTAACGTTTTCTTTCGTTATCTCGAGTCCGGTCTCTTCTTTCACTTCCCTTATGGCGGTGGTCAGTTTGTCGGTGGAGTCGTCCAGCATGCCGGCGGGGATCTCCTTGGTCTCGTAGAGGCCGGCGGCGAACCTGGGCTGGCGGACGATGACAGTGTATTTTTCTCCTTCGCAGCTGATGACGATGAGGACGGCGGAGGCGTCGCCTCTGAGGAGGACCGCGCCGGGGACCTGACGGCCGTCCTGGTCGAAGGCTTTGACGAAAAGTTTGGCGAAGAGAAGGCCGCCGCTGTGTCTTCTGTCTACGGCCTGGACTCTGATCTCCTCAATTCTGAAGCGCTGGTCCATCCTCTTTATCCAGTTGGCGTACTGAGTGGAGGTGCGGACCATCTCTATGTCCTCTTTGCTGCCTTTCCAGATGAAACTGTCGAAGGAGACCTCTTCCTCGAGGTTGTTTCCTTCGAGGGAGTCTATCCATTCCTTTATCGCGACGTAAAGAGGCTGCTTGAAGCCGACCACGTAGGGGTAGAAGTCCTCCCATGTTCTCCACTCGAAAGCGCTGAATTCTTTCTGGAAGTCTTCGCTTTCAAGGGCTAGCTTAAGGGCGTCCTTGGGCTCTCCCTTGTAGCGGAAGAGGAACCATTTCTGAGTCTGGCCGCGGTAGCCGAAGAAAGTGGGTTTGTTCCTGGGCACTTCGTAGGTGAGCCAGAAAGGGCATTCGGCTGTGAGTTCGACTTCCTTTTCGGTCAGGCCGGTCTCCTCTCTGAGTTCGCGCCAGGCGGCTTCCCTGGGCGTTTCGCCGGGATCTATGCCTCCCTGGGGCCACTGCCAGGAGTCTTTGAAGCTCAAGCGCTCCCCGGTCCAGAAGAGTCCCTCATCGTTGATCACGACCAGTCCTACGCAGGGGCGGAAAGCGTTGTTTATAGGTGTCATTTGAGTACGCATAGAGCCATTATAGCATAAGCGCTTTTGGTTTTACATTTAACCACTTTTATACTATAATTTAATTTATACAATCAATAATATAAGGGTATTATGATCCAAGTCAAGGAACTTGTAAAAACCTACGCCGACCTTACGGCGGTGGACCACATTTCCTTCAATGTGGAGAAAGGGGACGTGGTTGGTCTCCTCGGCCCGAACGGGGCGGGGAAGACGACTACCATGAAGATCCTTACCTGCTTCATGCCGGCCACTTCCGGCGAATGCAAGGTGGCGGGCCACGATGTTTTCAAGGAATCGCTGGAAGTCAGAAGGCACATCGGCTACATGCCGGAGAACGTTCCCCTTTACACCGATATGCGCGTGGTGGAATTCCTCGCCTACAGGGGAAGGTTGAAAGGCCTGAAGGGGCAGAACCTCATCAACCGCATCAACTGCGTGATAGACGCCTGCGAATTAGGGCAGGTCAGGACAAGGATAATAGAGCAGCTGAGCAAAGGCAACAAGCAGCGCGTAGGATTGGCGGACGCCCTGATAGGGGACCCGGACATCCTGATATTGGATGAGCCTACGATCGGTCTGGATCCGAACCAGGTCAGGAAAGTCAGGGAACTGATAAGGGAGATAGGCCGGGACAGGACGGTCATACTGTCAACGCACATCCTTCCGGAAGTCGAGATGGTCTGTGAGAAGGTCATCATCATGTACAAAGGGAAGATCGTGGCGGAAGACTCTATGTCCAATTTGAGGAGCGGCAACAAGAAACGCTACGTGGTCGAGATCTTCGCTCCCAAAGCGGAAGTGGAAAGGGCTTTGCTGGACGTTAAGGAAGCCTACGAGATCAGGACTAGCGAATCGGAAGGCTGGGTGAGGGCCGAGATGCTCTCGCGTCTGCCCGAGGAAAACATTTCGGAGAAGATCTTCCTTGCCCTCCAGAAACCGAATTGGAAGATCAGGCTTCTGACGACGGTCATGCCGACTTTGGAAGACATCTTCGTGGAAATGACGACAAAACACTAAGGAAATATGCGGAATTTCAGAACACTTTTCAGAAGGGAGCTGGCGACCCTCTACTATACGCCGACGAGCTACGTCGTCATGTGCGTGTTCTTGATCGTGGTCGGCTGGCTCTTCTGGATCCTTGTCAACTATTTGAACGCGCCCAGCAAGCCCATTGACGCTAACGTCTTCGGGTATCTTTTCGGCGGGACTTTCATTTACTGGATGGTGGTGGCGGCCGTCACCTCCGCGCTTACGATGCGTTCCTTTTCGGAAGAGTACAGGAGCGGCACCATCGAGATGCTGATGACGACGCCTGTGACCGACACGCAGGTCGTGCTGTCGAAGTTCGCGGCGGCCCAGGCCTTCCTTATGATCATGTGGGTGCCGACGCTCGTTTACGTCTATGTCCTTTCGCGTTTCACCACGGTGGATTACGGGGTGGTCGCGGCCGGGTATCTTGGCACGTTCCTTTTGAACTGCATGCTGACGAGTCTGGGGATAATGATCTCCTCAACGAACAGAAGCCAGTTCGTATCCTTTTTTGTGACCTTCATCGGCATTCTGATGCTCTTTTCGCTGAACTTCATGCAGGACGTCGTCAGCAACCGCTGGAGGGTCGTTTACCGCTACGCTTCCGTACTCGAGCAGTTCAACCCCTTCACCAAGGGCGTCATCAGTTCGACAAGCGTCGTCTATTTCGTAAGCATCACGCTCTTCTTATTGTTCTGCACCGTAAAGAGCGTGGAATCCAGGAAGTGGAGGTGATCTTATGAGAGAGACGATCATAAGAAGACTGACTTACGGCGCCAACGTCGGCATAGGCATTATCCTGGCCTTTATCCTGGTCGTTCTGGCGAACGCCCTGGCCGCCAAATACCCGAAGCGTTACGACTTCATCCAGAAGCAGGATCTTTACAAGCTTTCCGAAAAGACGCTGAACGTTCTGAAAGAGCTTCAGGAACCGGTGGAGTTCTATGTTTTCGGCAATCCGCAGAATTCGGAACTCTATCCTAAGGTCAAGCGCCTCATCGACCAGTACTGCGACGCCAGCTCGAAGGTGACCTGCATCCTGGCGGACGATTACATTTTGAGGGATCCCGGCAAGATCCAGAAGATTAGGAACCAGTTCAACGTGACCGACTGGGACACCGTCATCGTGAAAGTGGGCGAGGAGACGAAGGAGCTCAAGGAAAACGACATGGGCGACTTCAAGTTCGAGCACAACTATTACGACTACGGCCAGAAGAAGAAACTGGTGCTCTTCAAGGCCGAGCAGGCCCTGACTTCCGCCATCCTTGAATTGCAGAACCCCGAGCAGAAGCACGTTTACTTTACGGTCAACCACGGCGAGAGAAGCATTCTTAGCAAAGACGACCGCAACTACAGTATCGTGAAGGAATACCTTGAAAGGGACCGCGTGCTTTGCGCGCCGCTGGAACTCTACAGGCTTTCAGACATGACGGAAACGAACTGCGACCTTCTGGTCGTGGCCGGGCCGACCAGGGATTTCCTCGAGGAGGAAGTGGAAGTTCTGCGCCGCTACATAACGCAGGGGGGACGGGCGTTTATCCTGATCGATCCGAACTCCGACTGCCAGAGCATTCCGAAGCTTCTGACCTCCTGCAACATCAACGTCGGAGACGACGTCACCGTCGATCCTACGACAAGGATAGCCGGCACCGGCTGGTTCGACCTTGTCATACCGGATTACCCTGGGCACGAGATCACGAAAAACCTCGATTCGCTGAGCATCTTCTACATGGCGCGCTCCATTACGGAGATAAACCACGAGAACAGGGACTACGTTGTGACGCCTTTCCTGCAGACGACGTCTGACGGCTGGGGCGAAACGAAATACCAGGGGACTTCCTATCACTTTGACGAGAAGACGGACCTGGGCGGCCCCGTGTCGATCGGCGCGGCCGTCGAGAACAGGCGCTCGGGAATGAGGCTGGTCGTCATCGGCGACGCCGATTTCGCCGACAACTTCTACGCGGAGCGCCCGATCTCCAACCGCGACATCTTCCTGAACGCCTGCAACTGGGCGATGCAGAGGGAATATCTGGTCTCCATCGGCCCGAAGACCATCCAGGAGATCAGGAGCCTGAAGCTGAACCGCAAGCAGATATCTTTAATTAGAACATTGGTAATAGTTTTGGTGCCGGCCTTGGCGCTCTCTCTGGGCCTTTTAGTTTATGTGCGCCGCCGCCAGTAAGGAAATTTCATGAAATTTAAGACAACGTTATTTTTGCTAATCCTTGTTCTGGCAGTCGGCGGCTACGTCTGGTTCGTCGACCGTTTCAAGCCTTCCACGGAGGAATTGAAGCAGACCGAAAAACGGGTCCTGCAGGACTTCCGGCCGGAACTGATAACCAGGATCACCATAGACAGGCAGATCAGGGAGAACGACACCGGCAAGGTGCTGAGGCTTGAGACGTATGAACTGGAGAAAGAAACACTGGGCTGGAAACTCATGAAGCCTGTGAATTTCCCGGTCAACACACCCTTGGTCCGCCAAATACTGGACAACCTGAAGAAGGTCGACCAGAACCGCTTCATATCGGGCAGCGAATACGAGAACATGAACCGCGACGCGACAGGTCTCAACGCTCCCGACATCATTGCGACCTTTGAGACGCCTCAGACTTCCGTTGTCCTGAGAGTGGGCGCGCAGGTGCCCTTGGGCTGGGAATACTACGCCGAACTGAAGGGCAAGCGCCAGGCTTACTTCATTCCGAACCAGATGCGCGACATCCTCTGCTTCGAGACTGACAGCTCCGAAAAGGACGTCAGGCGCAGGAGAGTCTTCGACATTACGCCGGAATACGTGAACGCCGTGCAGATGTCTATAGGCGGCTATGAGATCGACCTGAGGAAGGGGAAAGACATCCTGAGCTGGTACACCCAGACGCCCCTTTACGACAGGGCCGACGACAAGCTGATAGGGGAGATCGTCAAGAAGTTTTCCAAAGTCGACGTCCTTGAATACATCGAGCAGCCAAAAGAGAAGATCGACTTCAAATATTCCGTGGCGCTCGTCCAGAGGGAGAATTCCCAAAGGCTTCAGATAAGCGACGTCGTCATCAAGGTCGACGAATGGGACGAGACGAACCGTTTCTGCTACGCCAGGAGAGCGGAGTACGGCCAGTTCTTCACGCTGCATCCCGACATCCTTGACTCCTTCGTGCCTGACGTCGACCACTACCGCGCCAAGACGCTCATAGCGCCCGGCGTTTTCGACGATGTCTGCGAGCTTGAACTGACGAAGGACGGCAAGGTCATGAATTTCTCCTACGACAAGCAGCAGAACAAATGGGACCTCTCGAGCATGCTGACCACGACCTTGAAGGACGAGATGGCGATAGAGGACTATGTCTTCCTCTGGATGGACATGCCTGTTGTGCGCTTCGCCAGCTCGGAAGAAGCGAGGTCCGCCCTGCAGGAGAAATTCCTCGACCTCAAGGTGCGTTACCAGGACAGGGACGAATACGAGAATTACGTTCTGTCCGCGCCGAAGGACGGCCTGATGTTCATGGAGCGCATGACGAACGTCTTCGTCGCCGTTTCCGCGGAAGAAGTTGAAAAACTCTACACGACGAACACCTTCCGCTTCCTTTCGAGGGAGGCCATGAACGTGCCGGAGAACGAAGTCGACAGAATAGAGCTTGGGACGCCGGAAGCTACCGTTTCGATGAGTTACGGAACGAACTTCTGGATCGCCACCGAGAACGACAAGTCGCGCCAGATCCTTCCCAGGGTAAGGGACGAAGTTGCCAGCCGCATGCCTGTACTTATCGACCATTACGTCAAGGAATGCTCCGAACTCGACCTGCCGGCTTACGGTTTGGACAAACCGTTTTTGAAAGTGACTTTCGTTTTGAAAAACGGCGAGAGCAAATCGATCTCGCTCGGCAATGAAGCGGAATCGGGACGCTACGCGATGCTGGGCGAGCAGCCCTACGTTTTCGTGGTGAACAAAGAGACGGCGCTCGCCCTGGAGCAGTTCGTTGAATTAGCCAGAATATATCGTGAATGACTATCAAAGGAGTCAAAACATGAGAAAAGCCATATTCATTCTTTCCTTAGTCGGCCTTTTTAGCAGTTTCGCCAGCGCCGAAGACATCGTGGGCATGGCGCCGAGAGAGACTTCCGTCGTTGTGCGCACGCAGAAAAATGTGAAGTCATTTTTGCGCATTCCTTCGCCGGGCTTCTGCTATGACGAGATGAAATACACGGCCAGAGTCGTCAGCGAGCCGAAAGTCACGATCTTCCAGGTCAGCATGCTGGCGCCGACCAACCAGCCCGACAGGATCGTCATGCCTTACGCCAGGATACTCCGCCCCGACTATACGGAAGTCGCCGCCAACACTTTTACCAACGCGGTCTTCTGGGCCAACGGACAGATACTGGCCCAGCGTTTCGTCGTGCCGGAAACGATGAACCAGTACCTCATAGCGGTGGGTTACGTCGATTACAGGGACGCCAGGCACCGCCATATAAGCGGCGGACCTTACGAGACCGTCATCGACCAGAAAGGCAGGATCGTCCACCGCGGCGAAGTCTTGAACAAATCGCAGTACAAATCGTCTTTCAGCATCGATTCTGACATTCTCTTCCTGGATGACGAGCTCGAGATCCAGGTGACGCAGGACGAAGTCAGGAAGGGCGTCACGAATGTAGTGGAGACAATTTTCAGCTACACCGTCGTGAACCTCGACACCGGCAAGATCGTCCTAGACAGCGAGGATGTACAGAAGCCCGTAATAAAGATGAAGACCTTGGGCAACTACGCTATCGACATCAGAACGTCCAGGAACGGCAAAACATTCTGGCACGGCATGAAGGTCTACTGCGTGCTGCCGCGGCTTGAGAGGACCTTCGACCCCTCCTATCTTGGCAAACTCACTTTGAACGACGGCATAATCTGCGGCTCTTCCAACGATCTTCACCAGCTCAGGGACGGACGCTATTCCCCGGCTGTGAAAGAGAGGATCAGCCAGCGCATCTCCTCGTCCGACATAACCAACATCTTCGGCGGCAGGGGACGCATCATAACCCAGGACAGGGGATACGTGAGCTACGTTCTGGGCGTGAACCTTAAGCTGAACATGCCGTATCTTCTGGAAATAGAATATCCCGAGGACGCGCCGCGCACTATCGCGGTCTCCGTCAACGGCGGCACTTATTCCCCCTGCGTCCAGACCGGACACACCCTGCCTTACCAGGAGCCCAGCCAGTTCGTCGAACAGATCCAGCTTCCCTTGAACGGCGACGTCAACAAGATGCGCTTCATCGTCTGGGCTGGCGACGACGAGATCAAGAACGGCTTCAACGTCGCGATCGCCGACCCCGGCGACATCAACGCGCCCTTCAGCAAGAAGCCGCTGGTTTTGAGGATCAACCTTTACTCTTTCCTGACCATCGCGGTTCCTCAGCTGAAAGAGCATTTCCCCAAGGAATTCCAGCGTTACGTCTGGACCGAGGGCGAGCAGATGATGGGCCGCGACGGCGTTTCCTTCGCGCCTGTTTTGAACAGCCTTTTCTACGGATTGAACTCTTTCTCGCCCCTGGTCCTGGCCTGGAACTCGCACGCCGAAAACAACGGAACGGTGCTTTTCCCGACGGAGCATTTCTCCATCTCTTACAAGACGGAGATCAACGGCGTGGAGTACATGAGCGACCGCAAGGAGGACAACAGCAAGCGTGAAAACTACATCGGCGCCGCCGCCGATCTGGCGCGTTATCTGAAGATGAGGATATTCCCGAGGATCGAATACGGCGGCAGCGACAAGCTGAAAGACAAACACGCGGTCGGCCCCGACGGCCGTCCTTACCAGCCCTATATTTACGACAGTTTTTCCGCTCCGCTCTTCGATTCCGTGGACGTGACCTATGACGGCGTGCTGGAAGACTGCGTCGGCATCATAAAGGAAATGGTCAAAGCCATTCCGGAAGACTCCCGCTCGAGTTTTGAAAATCTCATCATGAGGCAGCGCGCCAACTTCACGCCAATTTCTTACAGCGACAACGCTCTTAAGCTTTACGCTAAGGAGAAGGGTCTCTCCGTTCCGGAAAGCGACCTGCGCAACGAAGTGGTGATGAAGCGCCAGGACGATTACAAGGTCTGGTACCAGAACAAGAAGTACGCCTTCTTCTCCAAGGTGAACGAGGCTTACAACAGCCTTCTGAACAGGAAAGGCAGCCTCATCTACTACAACTGGAGAAAGGGCGGCATGCCTTACGAGGGCCTCTATTATTACGATCCCGCCGCCTGGACGGAGATCAAGAGAGTGAGGGCCCTGCCCGTCGAGGGTTTCCCGCTTCCCACAATAACGAGCGAGCAATTGGCCGAGGCGGTCACCAAATGGACGAACGACGATGACGCGCTTCTTAAGGATGTCTTCAATTACGGCCTGACTCCGGTCTGCCCGGTCTTCGGGACGCTGGCGGCCACTTCGCAGAATTATCACGACCTTTTCCGCAAGGATCCGAATGCACTTGACATGGCGGTGAAGATCACTCCGAACGTCCAGTCGAAGACGCTTGTGCTGGATTTCAAGAAAGTTCCCAGCCTGGCCGGACAAACGATGTACCGCTCCAGGGAATACTCCATGTACGATCCTCTTCTGGCCTTCGTCTACGCCAACCCCAAATACCTCGCTTTCGAACAGTCTCACCAGTCCTGCTTCCCGTTTGCGGAGACGACCAGGAGCTTCATGATGAACTATCTTGCCCTGCCGCTCGTGCCCTTCGGCGAAGTCAAGCAGGAAGCCGGAGTGCCGCTCAACGTTTATCTCGGCGTTTACAACGGCAGTCCTTACATCGCGGTCGCCAACCAGACGCTTAAGCCGGTCTCCGCGAGGGTAAGCCTTCCTCTGGCGGGCGTCAAGCAATTGAGGCCGCTCGTCACGAAAGAAAAGCGCCAGCCCTATTTCGTCAAGGAAGACACCATCGAGGTCGATCTGACGCTCCAGCCCATGGAACTCAGGAGCTTCAAGGCGGAATAAATGTCCGAGGTCTGGCGGGACAAAGACGACACAAGGAATTTTTCGCCTTCATGTCTGTTGACGGCGCTCGTTTTCTGCGCCGCGCTCGTGCTAGGCATTTTCTTCCTCGCGAATTTCGTGACGGAAAAGTGCGGAGACTTATTGAAGATGACGTATCCTTACGTCGTGCCTTTCTTCGACAAGGACGTGACAAGCGAGGAGCAGGCGGAATTCTCCAATTCCTGGTTCCGCGTCGCAGACTGCATAGAAAGGGATCCTCTTATCCTGACCAACAAAAGCGTCATGATAATCAAGAACGTGGTATTGGACAGAAGCGTTTCCAAAGAGGAGATAGCGGACATGAAGAAATTAGCGGAGCGTTTGGAAGGGAATGAATAGGGCGCTTTTCCTAACCGTTTTCTCGGCGCTTTCGCTCTGCGCCGAAAGCTATTTCACGGTCGACCTGCCCGAGAATTGGCAGAAAGTGCCGACCAGCAGCCTCTCGATCTACAATCACGCCGAGGACGCCCTGAAGAACGAAAAGGTCGGCACCTACAGCGCGGCCTACGAGCGCAAGGCGCTGCTCGATTTCACGCTGCCGTATATTTTGGTCGAGCAGGAGAAGCACGCCCCTTACAGCGTAAGCGAACTCGAGAGCATGGCCGAGGAGATGCCATCCATCATAAGGCAGGCTTATCTTCCTCTGCACCGCGCCGGCAAATTCGGGGAAGTGAAAGTCATGCCCGGGATCTACGACCGCGAGCGCAACATGGTCTTCACTTACTACGAGATGGTCCGCGCCAAACCCAGGGAGGAGATGTTCGCCTTCACGGCCTGCTTCCCGAGCAAAATTGGGCTTGTCAAACTGCACGGCTTCGGCAAAAGATCAGATTATGAGAAGAGCATGGCGGAGATGGAGCAGATCCTCAACTCCTTTGCTTTCGGAAGCAATTACTTCTATCAGCCTCCTCTTAAGAGTTCGAAGAAACTGAAAGCCCTGCCGGCTGTCTGCATCTGCGCTTTCATCCTTTTATACGCCCTGCGTTTTATTGGCAAACGCCAGTCTGGCGGAAGGGAGCCTTTTTCAAAAAAGGAATGAACATGAATAAAATATTTTTACTTGCGTCTGCGCTCATTATCCTTTGCGCCTGTCAAAAGAAGGAATCTTCGCTGGCCGCTTGGCGGGATCTGCCCACCGCCTGCGAACTGAAAGGCGCCCTGGGCGAGAACATCCTGGAATTGCCTGGCACCAACCGCGTCCTGCTCCTGGGCAAAAAACTGGCGCTGCCGAGGTACGCCGCATTCTACAGCCAGCCCGGCGGGGAAGTGAAAGGGATCATACCGCTCATCCTGGCCATAGGCGAAAAGCAGTACTTCACCGGTGAGATATACGCCGACACCAACAGCGTCGGCTCTTTCAAAACGCCTTCCGTTTTCGAGGGCACCTTCATCTCCAAGCACGGCTACTACAGCCGCACGGCTTTCCGGCCGCTGAAAGTCCCCGGCGAATCCGTCCATTTGACTTTCTGGGCGAACCAGAGCGCCATCAGGGAGGCCAATATGAAGCGCTGGAAAGATATTTTAGGCTATCACGACGACGCCTACCGGGAAAGGATGGCCAAGGCCTTCCGGACCACCAACACCCAGACGGACGAGGTCTGGGACGACAATGTCGACCTGACCGTCAGGATGCGCTACGTTAAAGACGGCTACACTTACATGTTCTACAATTCCGGCAACACCGCCGGATCTCCCGAAGAAGTGGAGCCTATAGACGTCTTCAAAAAACTGACGGCGGAAATAGAGACGCGCGAAAACCCGACCAACAAGGATCTTCGCGACGTGATGCTCTATTTCTCGTATGACGGCGGGCCGCGCTACTACATGTACAAGCGCGATTACGACCTGGAAGCCTGCTATTGGCGCCAGGCGGAGCACGTGACGCTTCAGAACGATCCTTCGAAGGTGAGCGTCAGTATGATTCTCAAACACAAGG
>DFCM01000002.1:0-5253 GCA_002366995.1 bacterium UBP3_UBA3054
TCGGAAAGCCGTTTGGCGATCCTGGCGGCGGTATGTGTGAAGGTCCAGTTGTCCTTCACATCCTCATATGCCCTCGCGCCCTTCATGCGCGCCTCTTCCTGATTTTCGAAAACGTGGCGCATCAGGGCGGACAAATGGTCGCTGTCCGGCTCTGCCCACTGGAATCCTTTGTAGTAGGGGCATTTCGCCACGGCGGGAATGAGCTTTTTGACCTGCAGAGGATAAGCGTTGTAGCTGTTCATGAAGGTCGTCTGGGCGCTCCAGTTGGTGGCGATGACGGGCAGTCCGCAGGCCATCGCTTCAAGGATAGGCATGCCCCAGCCTTCTCCCCTGGTCGAGAGCACGAAGCAGTCGGCGGAACGGTAAAGGCTGCCGAGCTGATAATAAGGCAGATATTTGTTGAAGATGAATTCTATCCTGCCGCCCTGGGGATCGAGGTTCAAGCTTCTTATGATCTCGGGAACGTTGACGCTCGGATCGGTGCAGTTCGCTTTGCAAAGCAGGACGACCGGCTCCTTGGCCCTGAAGGTGCGGTTGAAAGCTTTTATGAGTTCTTCCGGCGCTTTGCGCTCGCCCCACTCGAAGACCGTCAGGAATTTGAAGTCGTCGCTCACTGGGAATTTCTTGATGAGCGGGTTGAAGTAGTTGGTGTCCACGCCCAGCGGCATGAGATGGATGGGAACTTTCACGCCGGAATTGCGGAAGGTCTCAAGGTTGAAGAGGCTGGGCACCCAGACTTCGTCCATCTTGTTGCAGTGCTCCACCCATTCCTTGGGCAGCCCCGTCACCTCCAGCATGGTGTAGCCAATTCTGTAATTGCCGATGCCCTCGGTCTTCTTCGTCACAAAGGCGTCGCCCTGGCCGTAGACCACGCAGGGGGCCTTGGGATCGATCGGTCTGGCCTTCATGACATTGACGTTGTAGTAGGGCGCCGCCTCAGGTTCCTCGATCGGGAAGACCGTGCCCGCGCCGTAGAGGTAGCGGTAAGAGACCGCCACGTTCTGGGCGTCGAGGTGCAGGAGCATTTCCTTACTTGACATGGCGTAGCCGTGCGGCCTGGAGACGGTGGAGAGCCAGTTGACGCTCTGGGTGTAGCGTCCCTCGCAGGTCTTGGCCCATTTCTTCTTGAAGATCCCCTGCGACTTCAGGAAAATATCGTTGTGGCTGACCTTGTTCTCCTTGGTGGAGACGTTCTCGTGGTGGACGATGGTGGCCGCGCCGCAGCAAACGGTCTTGTAGCCGGCGGCCTTGGCCCGCAGACAGTAGTCGGTGTCCTCGAAGTAAGCGAAGAAATCCTCGCAGAGAAGCCCGACCTTGTCTATCACTTCCCTTTTGATGTAAGCGCAGGCAAAGACCACGCTCTCGACTTCGGAATTGAAGGGATACTGGTTGAGGTTCGCCTCGTTGGAGGCCACCTGCTGGCCCCAGTAGGGCCCGACCGGCATCCAGGCGCCCAGGTGCTGCAAAAGCCCGTTGGCCCTGACAAGGCGGCAGCCTACCACGCCCACGTCAGGCGATTCGTAAGCGGCTTCCTGCATCTTGGTAAGCCAATCCCCTTTCTCTTCCAAGATCTCGGTGTCGTTGTTAAGAAGGAGGATGTCGGAATCGGGAGGAGTCAGCTTTATGGCGACGTTGTTGCCCTTGGGGAAGCCCAGATTGGCATTGTTGAAAACGCACTTTATGTCCTTCTGGCTTTTCAAGTACTCGATCGTTCCGTCCGTGCTGCCGTTGTCGGCCACATAGATCGTGTAATTCGGATGCGTGGTGTAGCGCCTCAGGGTGTCAAGGCAGCGCTTGGTGTAGCTCAGTCCGTTCCAGGTCAGGATGATTATAGAAACATTTCGCATTTTCGTCTCGCCATAATAATATTCTGTATTTATTTATTATAGCAAAAGAAAGGGCGAAGCAGGACCGAGGGGAAAATCAGCCGTGAGGATGGAATTTTTTGTGAAGTTTCTTCAAATGGCTGTATTCCACGTGCGTATATTTTTCCGTTGTGACGACGGAAGAATGGCCGAGCATCTCCTGGACTACCCTTAAGTCGGCGCCGTGGATAATAAGATGGGTGGCGAAACTGTGTCTAAGCACGTGCGGCGAGATGTCTTTCTGTATGTCGGCTTCCTGGGCGTACTTTTTGATGCGCATCCAGAAGTTTATCCTTGTCATAGGCTTACCCAAGCGCGTAAGGAAAGCCTCCTTCATCCTTGGCTCCTCGGTGCGCGTGGCCAGATATTTTTTCACCGCCTCGCAGGCGACTTTGCCGATAGGCACGATCCTGGTCTTGTTGCCTTTGCCTGTGACCTGAAGGTAGCCTTCCTCCAGGTCCATTTCGCCTTTTTTAAGCTTAACCAATTCGCTGACGCGCAGGCCTGTGGCGTACAAAAGCTCCAGCATGGCGGCGTCGCGCAAGCCGGACGGCGTTTCCTTATCCGGCGCCGCCAGAAGGCGCGACACCTCTTCTTCGGTCAGAACGTGCGGCAGGACCTTCGCCAGTTTCGGCGATTCGACCAGTTTCGGAACGTCCGTCTTTAATTGCTTTTCCTCGACTCCGAAACGGTAGAACATTCTTAAGCTGATGAGCTCCCTGGCCGCCGTGGCAGTCGCGACGCGCTCCTCATAGCGTTCGCCCAAGTAATCCGTAATGGTGTCGGGCGTGACGTCGTTCCAGTCGGAAAGGCCCTGCTTTTCGCAATAGGCGGCGAAGCCTACCAAATCGCTTCGGTAGGCTTCGCAGGTATTGCGCGCCAGACCTTTCTCAACGCGCAGATATTCTTCGAACCACTTTATGGGCGGTCCGAAGTTGTTTTCAGGCAGTTTGCTTATTTCAATTTTCCTTTGGCGTTCTTGCCCTGCTTGACGTCCACGCTGATGGGGAAGCTGCCGGAGGCGATCCAGACTTTGCCCTTCTTGGCGGTGTCAGTGGCGGAGGTGCCGATCATGGCGTAGGTGAAGGGCAGGAACATCTGGCGGGCCTTGCCGGTGGCGGACTGGGCGTTCAGGCCCGTGGCGCCGCCGATCGTGGCTTTGCTGATGGCGAAGGTCACTTTCATGCGGCCGTCTTTCTTGGTCTTGATCTCAAGCTTCTTGACGCCGCCCTTGGGGTCGACGACTTTGTGGAGGCGCTGGTTCTTCTTGACCTTCGTTTCCGTTCCGTCGCCGGGCAGGAAGAAGAGGTCGCTTCCGACGTAGAAAGCGATGTCGAAGTCGGCGAGATTAGCCATCACGGAAGCGTGGTCGGTCATGTCGACGTTGAAGGAGATCTTAAGGGTGTCGGTCAGGGACTTTTTGAACTTCTGGCTGAAGCTGACCTTCTGGTCGGTCAGAGTTCCGTAGCCCTTGAAGTAGACCGGAGCGTTGTCAGTGTTTGTCAGCTGCTGGATCTCGGTGTTGTTGACGCCGATCATCAGTTTCGAAGTGACTCTGACGGCTTCCCGATCGACGTTCTGCTGCGGGTAAGCGAGCGCGGAGGCGAGGTTCGGGGACTCGTTCGTCTGGATCGTGTTCGGCAGAACGGAGGTCTGGACCTGCAGGGCGACCTTCTCCATGTCTCCGATCATGAAGCTCGAGGGAGCCTGGGAGGAGCAGCGCCCGGTGAAGCCCACGTAGCGGTCCTTGGTCTCCTGAGTGGTGACGACGTAGTTGGCGGAGTTATAGGGCTCCGCGTAGTCGTTCTCGATGGTGCCGTAAACGTCGGCGTCAACGTAATGCGCGACGTTCAAATTAGTGCTTTCGCGGGAAGTGATGATGTTGACCTGGTTGACGGCGTTGTTCTCATCGGGGATGTTGGCGACCGTGAAGATGAAAAGGTTCGAGAAGATCCCGGAACCGTAGCCCACGAAGAGCTGGCTCTTGGGATAAACTTTCTCAGATCCCGGCACTCTCTGAGTCTCCACGTTCGTGCCGGAAGATTTCAAGCGCATGGAAGCGTCGTTGACATTGTTGTTCTGAATGTCAACTTTGTAAGCCAAAGCGCCGACCTTGCCGTCGCCGTTGATCTCGACCTGGATATTGGTGTTTTCCAATATCGCGCCCAACGCCATGCCGCAAAAGACGGCTATGGCGCCTAAAAGGTAAACCTTACGCATAATTAATCCTCTCCTACAAGGGTTAAACGTTTGTTTGATTATTATTGTGTCATTGTACCATATATAGTGGAAAAAGAGCAAGTATTCCCCAAGGTCTTGTCCCCCGGGCCCCGGGGAGCCGGCGTTTTGACTTCTAAAAACCCTTTTGGTAGACTATTTATCCCTAACATAGTGTATAATGAAATTGTAAGACGTATCAACAAGGAGACTACCTATGAAAAACAAACTTTTCTTCGGTCTTTTGGCGGTCCTCGCGGCCGTCTCTGTTTGCGTTTATGCAGAAACTATCACTATGACCAACAAGAAGACTTATTCCGGCGAGATCCTCGACATGGATAACGACGGCGTCAAGCTGAAAGACAAGAACAAAGGCATGACGGTCTTTTTGAAGTGGGACAACATGAGCCTCGCTTCCATCAAAGAGCACAATCCCGACCTCTACGAAGTCAAGCTGGCCGAAAGGAAAGCCGAGATCGAAAAGCAGAAACAGGAACTCGGATTGGTGAAATACACCAGCCCCGAAGGCAAAGAGATGTTCGTGACGCCCGAAAGGAAAGTGGAGCTTGAGAACCGCGCCAAAGGCCTCGACCTCTACCAGGGCAAGTGGCTTCCCACCAACCAGGTCGCCGAACTTAAGCTCGACGCCGAGATGAAGAAGCAGGGCAAGATCAAATACGAAGGCAAATACTACAACGCGGAAGAAGTCAAGGACATCGAGACTTTCAAGAAAAACAAAGGCTTGAGAGTCGGAATGAAGGCCGAGGAAGTCAAGGCCGCCTGGGGCGAGCCGACGAGTATACGCAAATCCGCCGACTTCTCCTCCCGCAAACGCGAGATGTGGATCTTTGTAAACGAGGAAAAAGAGATCGAAGACCGCGTCGTGATGGAGCAGGACCAGGTCCTGCAGATCATGACCAACCAACCCATAGAAGATTTTTAATTAACAATAAAATAAAGAAAAGGAGATAATCTTATGTCCAGACATCCCAGCTTCGGGCGCGGCGGCATTACCAAAAAGCGCAACGTCCTGAAACGTCTTGAGCGCATCGACCTGCTCAGAAAACAGAATCGTTATAAAGAAGGCCAGACCGTTTACGGCCTGCCAAAAACCAAATTCGAACAGTAAGGAAAAATGAGAACACCCGTCATTGCCGGCAACTGGAAAATG
>DFCM01000002.1:5320-5699 GCA_002366995.1 bacterium UBP3_UBA3054
GCAACTGGAAAATGAACAAGACCGTTGCCGAAGCCGTTGCCCTGGCCAGCGAGATCAAAGAGAAAGTCGCCGGCGTTGAGAACGTCAAGATCATCGTCTGCCCCGTCTTCACGGCCGTCAAATCCGTGGCCGACGTTTTGAAAGGCACGAACGTCAAAGTCGGCGCCCAGGATATGTACTGGGAAACCTCCGGCGCTTATACCGGCGAAGTGAGCGGCGAAATGCTCCTTGAAGCCGGCGCCGAATACGTCATCATCGGCCACTCTGAACGCCGTCAGTACTTCGGCGAGACCGACAAAACCGTGAACCAGCGCGTGCTGGCCGCTGTCGAAGCCGGCCTGAAGGTCATTATGTGCGTGGGCGAGAACAAGGAAGAGCG
>DFCM01000002.1:5759-5902 GCA_002366995.1 bacterium UBP3_UBA3054
GTCTGCATCGGCGAAACTTTGGCTGACCGCGAAGCCGGCAACACCGAAGCCGTGGTCGAAAAGCAGGTCCGCGAAGGTTTCGTCGGCCTCACCGCCGAGGAAATGAAGGGCACCATCATAGCCTATGAGCCCGTCTGGGCCAT
>DFCM01000002.1:5989-6173 GCA_002366995.1 bacterium UBP3_UBA3054
GGCACCGGCAAGACCGCCACGGCCGAACAGGCCGAGGCCGTCCACGCCTTCGTCCGCAACCTCGTCTCCCAGATCTGGGACAAGGAGACCGCGGACGCCGTCGTCATCCAGTACGGCGGTTCTATGAAGCCCGAGAACGTCGCTTCCCTTTTGGCTCAGCCGGACATCGACGGCGGCCTGATCG
>DFCM01000002.1:6249-9604 GCA_002366995.1 bacterium UBP3_UBA3054
CTGATCGGCGGCGCGGCCCTGAAGGCTGATTCCTTCGAGAAACTGGTCAAGTTCTAAATTGACTAAAACAAAAAGCCATGCCGCGAAAGGCATGGCTTTTTTATTTCCCAACCAAAGGAGCCGCTATGAAAAAAAGCGCAATTCTACTACTCTTTATCCTGACCGCCTCTGTGATTTGGGCCGCTCCCAAAGAGGAAGAAGCCTGGATCCAGAAAGCCAAAAACCTTAAGATCATGGGGATCTCGCTGGGCATGACCGCCGGGCAGGTGCGCTCCGCGCTTCTGAAGGCTCCCAAGACCACGCTGCTTCCCTGGTCCGACACGACGCAGTACAACTCCCTTTTCCGTTTCGATCTTGACACGGGCTTCGGACCGCTCAGCACCCCGCTCGAACGTTTCCTGGACATCGGCTTCGCGCCGATGACCACCAACACTCCCCAAAGATCTCAGATCCGTTTCGAGTACGCCAACCCTTACTGGGAAAGCTATCCCATGCAGGAAAACCACCATCCCGGCAACGGGGAAGGAGAGATCCTGCCGTACATCTCGTATTCCGCCAAGTTCCACGACTTCATCGTCTACACCAACACGATCTACATGAGCAAACAGACCTTGAAAGTCAGGACGCGCGCCGAGATGAGATTTTACTTTAACTCCAAGAACAGAGTGGTGGCCATCAACGTGCATCTTTACAACATGAAGGACGAGGACAAGGAAGCCGCCCTCAAACAGCTGAGCACCAAGTACAGCCTCAAGATGGAGAAGTCCGACAACGATTATTTGACCTACGACGTCTATCCCGCCTCGGGCGTGACATTGCAGTCGGAGTGGAAGAGCAACTACCACTACAAACCCACCGACAAGAACGCTCCTCCTCTCAACAGCCGCCGCTGGGAAGCCGACAACTTCTACTATCATGAGGAAGAATATATGAAGGCTCTGACCGAAAAGAAACTCAAAGACCCCCTTATGGATCTTCTCTGATGACGAAACCGAAAATATATCTGAGCGGCCCCATCATGGACGCCGATCCCCACGGAGCCAGGGAATGGCGCTCCAAAGCCAAGGAGCTCCTTTCCGAGAATTTCGATCTCCTTGACCCCATGCGCCGCTCCTTTGTTGACCGCGCCGTCGACTCCGCCAACGAGATCGTGCGCTTCGACCTCCAGGACGTGGACGACGCTGCCATAATCCTCGTCAACTATTCCAAGCCCAGCATCGGGACGGCCATGGAAGTCTTCTACGCCGGACACGTCAGGGACAAATTCGTCGTAGCCTTCTCGCCCTTCTCCTTCCAGGACAGCAGCCCCTGGATGGTCAAATACTGCACCAAGATCCTGCCCTCGCTTGAAGAGGCCGCCGAATACATTAACACTAACTTCGCGAACAAATGAAAGGAATCGTTTTAGCCGGCGGCGCCGGCACCAGACTGCGCCCCCTTACCACCATCACAAGCAAGCAGCTTCTCCCCGTCTACGACAAGCCGATGGTCTACTATCCCCTGCAGACTTTATTGGACGGCGGCATAAAGGAAATTCTCTTCATCGTCGCCCCGGAAAGAGCGGCCGACTTCATGCGCCTCTTAGGCTCCGGCAAAGACTTCGGCGCGGAATTCTCTTACAAGATCCAGGACAAGCCAGAGGGCCTCGCCCAGGCTTTCATCATTGGCTCCAACTTCATCGGCCATGACGACGTCACGATGATCTTAGGCGACAACATCTTCGTCGGCAACGACAGCTTCCTCCACGATTCCATCAAGACCTTCAAATCCGGCGCCCGCGTCTTCGCCAAAAAAGTCCCTGATCCCGAGCGCTTCGGCGTCGTGGAATTCGACAAGGACATGCAGGCCGTCTCCATCGAGGAAAAACCCAAAGCCCCCAAGAGCGACTACGCCGTGACGGGCCTTTACATCTACGACAACTCCGTAGTC
Source organism: bacterium UBP3_UBA3054 (assembly GCA_002366995.1). Taxonomy (GTDB): domain Bacteria; phylum Auribacterota; class UBA3054; order UBA3054; family UBA3054; genus UBA3054. The sequence goes on from DFCM01000002.1 coordinate 8,179, forward strand.
GAGAGAGCCGCCAACCTTAAGCCCTCCGCCAGAGGCGAACTTGAGATCACAGACCTCAACAATCTCTATCTTAAAGAGAACGCCCTGGACGTCAGCATCTACGAGGGCGAGTGGCTCGACACCGGCACCTTCGATTCTCTCCTGGACGCCGGCATCATGATCCGCGAGCTTAGGAAAAAATAATCAGTCGATAGTTTCGGCTTGGACAGAACCGTCCTGAAGGGTGACCTTGAAGGTTTTTGATTCTTTCAGGGCTTTGGCGGTCGTCAATACCTGCCCGGAAGGGCTCTCTAAGTAAGCGTAGCCCCTTTTAAGGACGGAAAGGGGGCCTAGGGCATCAAGTATGCCCCTGAAACGGGAAAGCCTGTTTTCGTGGCGTTCTAAGAGTATTCCCGTATCTTTGCGGAAACGATCGTCGAGATCGGCGACTTTTTGCTGAAGCGTTTCGATCATCTGGTTCGGCTTGTCGATGAAACGGGCCGTGAGATCGTCCACTTTCTGCATGAACGTTTCCACGATATGGACCGGTTCCCTTAAGGCGTAATGTTTCAGGCAGGATAGCACATCTTCCGATCTGTCGTCGATAAATTCCTCAACGCCGTCATTGAGGCGTTCTATTAGATCGCTGACCGTCATTTTCCAGTCGTCCATGGTCTGGACGACGAGCTCCGCGGCCGCGCTGGGAGTGGGAGCCCTTAAGTCCGCCACAAGGTCAGCGACAGTCCAATCGGTCTCGTGCCCCACGGCGGAAACGGTCGGGATCTTGGAGGCGGCTATCGCTCTCGCCACGCCCTCGTCGTTGAAGCACCATAAGTCTTCCATACTGCCGCCGCCGCGGCCCACGATCAAAACGTCGATGGGCGTCTCGGGATGCTGCTCGTTGTAGAGATTGCAGTTCTCTATGGCTGCTATTATGGAAGCCGGCGCGTCTTCGCCCTGGACGAGAGCGGGCGCGAAAACCAGCCTGCAGGGGAAGCGGCGGAACAAAACGTTCTTAACGTCTCTCAAAACGGAACCGGAGGCGGAGGTGACGAAGCCCACGGTCTTTGGGAAAACAGGCAGAGGCTTTTTCCTCTCCTCGGAAGTAAGGCCTTCCTCCTCTAATTTCTTTTTCAGCGCCTCAAGCTGCAGCTGTTTGGCGCCGATCCCGCAGGGCTCCATATCCTCGCAGACGATCTGATATTTGCCGGCGGGAGTGTAGAGATCCACTTTGCCCCTGACTATGACGAGCATGCCGTTTTCCGGCATGAATTTCAAGCGGGAATTGACGCCGCGGAACATCACGGCGCCGATCTGCGTGTTCTCGTCTTTCAGGGAAAAATAATAGTGGCCGGAGGACTGTCTTACGAAGTTACTGATCTCCCCCACCACGAAAACAGAGGCAAAATTCTCACGCAGCAAATGCTTGAGCCTCTCCGTCAGTTCG